>JBDTMC010000001.1:0-58736 GCA_039934475.1 Bryobacteraceae bacterium
AGCGATCGAGGCGTTCGAGGCGGCGGTCGAGGGCGAGGCCGAATTCGCCGTTGGTAAGTTCGGCCTGGTGGGCGCGGGTGATGCGGAGGGAGGCGTGGGCGTTGAAGAACTCGCGGTCGAAGCGGGGGCGCTGATCATCGATGCGGATGATGACGGAGTTACGCTGGTCGGTCCAGGCACGGCGCATTTCCCATTGCAGTTTGACGAGTTGTTCGACGCAGGCGAATTCGGAGTGGTCCTGAGGCTGGAAGCGATGGAGGTAGGCTTCGTGTAAGTGGACGTGACCGGCGTGGGATTCACCGGGTAAGAGGATGAATTCGCCGTAGTAACCGTGTTTGAAGGCATTCATTTTGGAGATGTCTTTGCCTTCCTGGGTTTTGGGGCCTTTGGATTTGGTGCCGTTGGCGCGGGAGGTTTCGACTTGCTTGGGGGTGCGGGGGGCCTTTGGTTTGGCGGCGCCGTTGCCGTTGAGATTCGGTTCGGTTTGTTCAGACATGGAAATACCTTTCTTGTTGGTTGCATGTGTGGCAGGCGCACAGCGGTCCTGCTCCGGGGGAAGCGTAGCAGGAGGGCGGGACGAATCCGTTCGGTGGGTTTAGCTATGTGATTGATGGGATGGGAGATAGAGGCGTGGAAAAGTCGTCACTGACGATTTGGCTGCGGCTGGGGGTAAGTTTTTGGCGTTGCCGGATGGAGTGGACTCGGCGTTTTTGCGTGATCAGGCGAAGGCGTTCAGATTGGGGCCAGTTAAAGGAAGTTTCGGGCGTCGGGATGAAAGCGCACAATGCCTCTCGATTCGCCGCCGCAGTTAGCTATCGATATTCATGGATAATGGGCCCGTCGCGATGGACTGCGTCGACCATTGAGTGTCCGCCTCGGCGGGTTGTGCCCCGACTACTCCAACGCAGATATCGCCAGCCGGGTCAAACACAGAGTTTCAGGGGTGGCGGCCATCCGGGCGGCGCGGTAGAGCGGCAAGCGCCACAGTTCTGTTCGGAGCCCGGCCGACTCGCTCTATTCCCCGGTGATGTCCTCCTTTAGGGTTGGCCGTCGCTCGGCGCGAGCGTAAGGATGAAGCCGTGGTCCTTGTGGTGAGAGTCGGTATAAGACCCGATGATCACGTCATGGTCGTTGATTCCGTGGACAGATGTTCGCTCGGAATCGGGTGGAATAATGAACGTCCAAGAGCCTGCTGAGAACTGGAGAACTCCCTGTATAGGGAACGGCGACTTGTTGCCCAGTGTGGTTCCCACCATGACGTTTCGGTTGTTGAACGCGGATGGAAGGAAATTGCCTGGGCCCGTGTACGTGGTTAAACTGCCTCCCAAGCTCAGAAGAAATCCCTCATTCCCAAGTCCATCCTCGCCGAGGACTGAGCCGGACTCATTAATCGCGACCAGAGCGCTAATGCTTAGACCTGGCGGAGCAAACGTTAATGAGACCAGTGGACTGCGTCCATAAGAAGCTATGTTCGTTGTCTGCCGAGTCCCAGTAGTAACCCACCACAACATTCCTGTTATTGATACCTTGGGGCCGGATATACGGTGAGCCTGGCACGTCGATAGTTGCGAATCGGCCGTCGGGGAACCGAACGAAGCCGTGAGGACCGGGAGTTTCATAGTAGCCGGTGACAGTGCCCAGGTCATTCATTTGCAAGGGAACTGTGTTCAGGGCACCCGGCGCATCGAAGGTGGTGATTGCCCCATCAGGGGTTCTCAGGAAGCCGTGAACTGTATTAGCGGCGATATACCTACCGACGACTGTACCCGCCTCGTTAATGAGGGCCGCATCGGTGGAGTCGGCTCCGGGAACGTCGAACGTAGTGAAGGTTCCGCTTGGGTCCCGAACGAGTCCGTGGTTCACGCACGAACCTGAAATGACGCCTTTGTTGTTGATGCTCTCCGGGCTAAGGGATCCACAGCCCGGTGTGTCCAGAATTTGGTATGTACCCTTCAGTGGAAGAGGAGGTAAGGTTTGAGAATGGAGCGCTCCAGGAACCAGGCAGGCTGCGAAGAGCGCCGGGCAGAACAGAGTAGATGAGCGTAGGCAAGTCATTGATGTTGTCTCCTTCATCGAGGAATTCGTGTCGCGAAACGGCGGACCGTTTCAAATTTCGGGATCGCGTCGAGCATGTTCCTTCGCAGCAACAAGCGGATCAAAGATGATAACGTCATCGCTACTACACGGTCGTCGAAAGCCGGCGCCTGAAATCTGGTGGAGTCACGCAGCGCCAAGTGCTCTATCTCGGAGAAATCAGTGATAGCCAGACATGGACCTGGCGCAAGACGATGGAAGTGTTTGATGAACACCGGCGCCGTTCATCTGCCATCGTCCAACTTTAACGCAAGCCTTTGCGGGCCATGCCGCGGCACCCGTCCGCAGTGCCGCTCGAAAGCATAAGAGTCACTACGGCGTATTCGCCGTTGCCAGCGCTTCGGTCACTTCTCGGCCGCGTAGCTGTGCGCCCAGACCAATTCAGGCCTAGAAGTGTCGGCGTCTTTGGCAATTTCCAGAAGTTGAAGCGCGTAGGCGCGGGCTTCGGCTGCCTGCCCCGACTTGTCGGCTGCCCTGGCAGCGCCCGCAGTGGCGTTGAAGCGGCGCGGCGCAATCTTCAAAACCGCCTGATACTCCGTCGCGGCTTCAACCGCCGCGCCGCTTTCCAGCAGCAGATCGGCCAGTATCTCGCGTACGGGCAGCAACGCCCCCGGCGTCACGGGGTGTTTGTCCACTGCATCCTCATGGTCGGCAGCTGCGCGTAGCAGTTGCAGACCCTCGGCCTTCTTGCCTTCGGCGAATGTGATTAGCGCCACTGCGGCTTCCAACTGCGCGCCTATAGAACCGGCCCAATCGTAATCGCGGGTTGCCGGCAAGGCCTCACGGATCGCGCTGATTTGCTCAGCCGAACGGCGCGCCGACGCCGCGTCACCAGCGCGTGCCGCCCCGACTGCTCTGGCATAATGCACCAGGGCTTCGACGTTTCGGAAACGGTGCCACGGGAACCATACCGGCTGAATCTCCAGGGCGGCGGCAGCTTTCCAGTCGTGCCGCTCCAGGGCCCAACGCGCTGGAACGGCCGCAAACGCGTAGGCGGCGGCGAACTGCTTCTCGTCGAGTCTGTTGATGGCCATTAGCTCCGTCACGAGCCTTTGAGCGCTCTTGTCCTTCGCCTGCTGCAGATAGGCGTAGACCAGGTAATCCATAGCGTGGAGCTGATCGAATGCGCCACCGCCTCCGTGCAGCCTCTGCGCCTGCGCGATGGCCGATCGCACCGCGGCCGTGTTCGATGTGATCGAGTCGTCCCACAGGCCCAGCCGGGTGAAGATGTGAGACGGCATATGCAGTGCGTGCGACGAATCCGGCGCGATCTTCGCGTAGGCGCGCGCTGCCTGGAGGCCGATTTCCGCCGTGGACGGGTAGTCTACGCTGTGAATGATGTAGTGGGCCACGCCAGGGTGATTCCGGTGTCGTGGCAGCAGTTGATTGAGAATCCCAGAGCCCTCCTTCTGCCACTTGTACGTCTTGTCGGTCGGGTCGAGGTAGCCGATCGCGACCAATTGCAGCGCGTGAAAGATAGCGGCCTCATCGTCGTCGGGGTAGCGTTCGCTGACCTTGGCCAGCGCCCGTTCGTAGGCCTTCGCGCGGGTCGCGTGATCCACCGTCTCCCAATCCTGATAGAACACGGCCAGGGAATTGATATAACCGCGTTCGCGCTCGGTTTTCGCGCCGGCCTTCAGGGCCAAATCCAGGGCTGCAGTGCCTTGCTTCAGTTCGTCCCGTGCCGGAGGCGCCCAGATCGGGTGATACCAGGTTCGGGCGACGCCCCAGTGGGCCATGCCGCAGGTCGGGTCCGCCTTGGCCGCATTGATGAACGTGAGGCGCGCTTCCTCGTACCCGAAGGAATGCAGCATAGCTGCTGCACGGGAAATCAACGTCTGCGCCGGGGTGTTGCATGAGGTCGAAAGACTAACGGCGCCGAGACCTGCAACGGCGTTTTGATGTTTGGAGTGATCGTCCTGGCCGGCTACCGCGAGTACTGCGCCAAGAATTACTAGTACGAGGCGCATGAGATGCTCCGATCCGGGGCAATCCGTCCGAATTGGTCTCACACCACCCCTTCCAACCGAGGGAATCCGGCGAGTACATCCTCAGGGCATTGTAGCTCACCGGCCGAAGTGTCTGGGCTCAACTGCCCGCATGCCTGGCGCACAGCGGCCCTGCTCCGGGGGAAGCGTAGCAGGGGGGCGGGACGAATCCGTTCGGTGGGTTTAGCTATGTGATTGATGGGATGGGAGATAGAGGCGTGGAAAATCTGTGACCTAAGATTGGCGCCGGTGGATGATGGAGAAGGCGAATACGTGTTCGACGAGCGAACTGGGCACGTACGAACGTCACCTCCTCAGAGCCCAACACCGTCTGCGCCTTTCGGGACCAGCTTCTGGGAGAACACCTTGGTCGGGGATAGGTCTTGCATGGAATCGCGAAGCTTTGCAGCCAGGGCGATTTCAAACCGGCGATGGCGCCGGGCTCCACTACTACACCGTGATTGTGGATGGCGCGGAAGTAAGCGATCCCGGCAGCACGGCGTACTTCGGTGGCAGCAAATGGGCGAGCGCGGTTCAAGTGCCGGAAGCGGGTGAGACGTATTTATCTGCCGCAGAATGTCTCCCAGGGACAGGTCCGGGAGGTATAGTATGACTCAAAGGTCACCGGCACCTGGCGGCACGCGTTGGTATACACGCCGCCGGGCTACGACGCACGGCTGAAAGAGCGCTACGAATGGCAGACATGGCGACGTAATTTGCAGGACTTTGCTCCGCGGCTGTTCCAACCGGCGGGGCAGGCGTCGGCGTCCGCGCGGTTGAGGTAAAGCGGGGGGCGCAGCGGGCTGAGGCTTTGCGCGGTTGAGGTGCGATCGCTGCGAGAGTGGAACAGGGTAGACGCCTCCCGGAGGCGGCCGTGCTGACATCGCTCATTGGGCGGACTGTTCTGGTGAAATACAGCCGTGCACCGCTTGTGCTGTTAATGATCTATTGGGCGGGCATCCTTTAAGTCCCGAAATCTATCGAAAACACGCCTTTAACTCCCAAAAAGTGATAATCGAGCCACAGCAGGGCAGGCTAATGCCCGATTTCTCTGCCAGGAGATTTTCGTGTCGCCCCGTGGGATCGCGGGGGCGCTGTCGCGCAAGACCAAACTGGGCCGACTGAGACAGATCGGATCCAGGCTCTAACACGCAGTTTGAAAGAGAGCAAAACGTGGCGCTGTAATTTGCAGGACTTTGCGCCGCGACTGTTCCAGCCAGTAGGGCAGGCGTCGGCGTCCGCGCGGTTGAAGTAGAGCGGGGGCGTAGCGGGCTTAGGCAGTTGAGTGGTTGGGGGGAATCGCTGCAGAAGTGGGAACAGGGTCAACGGTTGCATGTGCACTCGAAGCACCGCAACGGTCTGGAGCAGACCTTGCCTGGCGAGCGTTTCCAGGTATTCTACCAATGTCTTGGGAGGGTTCTTAAGGCTCTCGCGATGATTCTGGGCCGCTTCCACAACAGCATGGGGCGCAAGGTGGAGGAGGTGAAGGACGAATTCGTCGGGATGTTGGGCTTTAATGCCGAACGATCCAACGGTGTCAGCAGGAAAGTCTCGCAGGTTCATCGTTACGATGACGTCCGCACGACCCATAATGGCGGCAGCCACGACATGCCTGTCGTTGGGATCGGGAAGATGTAAACCGGGGATAAGATGCTGGTAGCCGGTGACAAGTGTATTGATGGCATGCGTGTCCATCAAGACCCGCGTACGTTCCAGTTTGTCGCGGGTGACGTCGGACCGGTGTTGTAGCAGACTGGAAATCCATTCTTCATGAACGTCCGCCGACCATTTCGCGCGAAAGAGCCCAGTGAGGGCTAGATGCATCAGGAGGTTCCGAAGTTCCGCAGGATAGAGGACGTTGGCGTCATAGAAGGCGGTGAACCCAGCCACGGGTTCAAATTCCTAATTCCTGGTCGTAGGCTGCTAGTTCTGTGAGCGCCGCGCGGCGGGCCGCATCCGCACGGCGCTTGTAGGCAATCAATGCTTCCAATCGAACGCGCCGATGGGTACCGACCCGCCGGAATTCGATTTTGCCCCTCGTCGAGAAGTTGAATGAGAGAAGGCCGCGAGATATTCAGCATGTCGGCCGCTTCCTGCGTGGTGAGTTCCGCATGAACGGGGATAACGGTGACCGCATTCCCTCGCCCCATCTCTTCGAGAATGCGAATCAGCATTCGTACCGCAGAGGCGGGAATCTTTACGGTCCCCTTTGCCGGGTCGTCGAGGAGACGAAGCCGGAGCGGCTCTGCTGTCTGCAGGCGCGAGGTGAGAACCCTGCTCGAGTGTTTGGCAAGGGCCGCTTCGGCCTCAGACGGAAGCTTTGGTGTTGGTGTTCCCTGTGCCATGTTGCGCTCCTTTGTTCCAGCTAATTCAGATTAGCATATACTCGAAGCAATCGAAGGCAGTCGAAGTATTCGAAACTGACGCGGTCTTTGAGGCAGACGAAGGCGTCACGCTGATGCTTCTTTGACTCAAACATTCTTATCGGGTCGCTTGAGCCATTGCCGCCGCGAGACTCTACCGGCCGGCTCCGCTTGGCCGACGATGCGGGAATTAAGGGATAGAACGGCGTTTATGGGGAGTAATCCACAAACCTAACGACGAGCGGTAGAAGACGAACGCCGGGAGTCAGGAAAACTGCTGCGCGAGCGCGTCGCAGAGTTGGACGAAAGAAAGCAAATCAATCTCCGCCATCCACCCGGTCTTCTGCTCGAAATCGTCGTAGCAGAAAATGCGCGGTTTAATGAAGTGCTGGTACGGATTGCCACTCTCGTTGCTGTCCAGTACGATGTTCTTCGCGTGCATAATCTTGTTGCACGCTTCTCGCAGTGGTAGTGGTTGGAACGCCGTGTCACCAACCTGCTTGAAGAGGTTACCTACCGCGTCTTCGAGCCAGTCCCTCTGCGCTCGTTCGTTGTCGGCGTTTCCCGCGCCAATAAATCGCACCGCGACCGCCGTCTGGAGAAGGATGCGCATGATTTCGGAATCCTGGAACTCATCGCGCAGTCCCTGCCACGGGCAGAAATCCCCGCCGTCCGAAAGTTCCGCCAAATACTCACTCGTTTGGAAATAGCAGACCAGCCTATAAAGATCGAGCCGCAGCACCTGTCCGGGAAGACTCAGGCCGATGTGGTTGATGCGAAGACCGAGATCGCGCTGGTATCCCTGCGCCTCTTCCGACGATAATGTTCCATCATCCAGCATGACGCCAACACTATAGCAGGGTGCCTCGCGCGCGGGCTGCCAAACGTAGTCTGCCAGACGAGTACTAGGGATTCTTCCAGCACAAGGTTTAATCGGCCTCGGCATGATCCCGATTGAATCGTTGACGGCATTGCGGAGCAGTTGCTTACTTCCCAAATAGCGCTGTTTAGGCGCTGACGTGCCGGAACAAGAACTGACACCATGCGCGCCAATCCGCGCTTTGTTGATGGCCTTAGGTCAGCCCATCAGTGATGTTTTGTCGTCATTCGCTCGCCGGCGCTTCCCAGTCATCGACAGGAGGGTGCGCCATCGTCATCTCATGCATGATTCGGAATCGCTGCGCCTCGACAATTCGCAGGAGCGTGCTCGCGGAGACGATCACCTCGGCCGCTTCCTCAGCCGTACTGCCGACATGACGGTGCCCTGTCGAGTTGCGAAACACGCCAATGGCACCCGCGAACAGATGCGCCATGGATTCCTGCTCCGCCACAGGCCGACGCGTCTCTGTGAGTGGTCCCGGCGAAATCGGTTGTCCCCTCTTATCGCCCGCAGGCCTGAAAGCGACTCGCATTAGATCAGGACCGTAGTACGGCTCATCCTGCAAGGAGCCCGCTTCACGAACGGCCATTTCCACCTGCCGGAAGGCTTCAAAGATCGCTGTGTCGTATTTGCCGCTCAGAAAGATCGGGTAAACCTCGTTCCCGATGAGCGGGTGAAGCTGATGCTTTGGCAACAGACTTCCCTTCCGGTAGGAGGCGTATTTATCTCGTGTCTTGATCGCCTTGCCGCGACGCGTGATGAAATAGAGCTGGGAGCTGTCAAGCTCCCGCGCCAGCAATCCGTCACTTTGCAGCCAACTCCACGCTTCCAACAGCGCTCTTTGAAGCTCCGTTTGATTGGCCCCGGGGTACGACGGATTCTTCCAGAGCCAATTGAAAAACTCCGACTGGCTCACTCTCCCGTGTTGCGCGATCGCACTACTGCCAGCATCCGCCCAGGCGTTCAGATAGACAAGCAGCACGCCGGCTAGGTCCTCCACCGGAAGCGAAAAGAAATCGACGGTGTTTGGAATCAGCTGCGTGAGCGGGTACATAGCTAATCATGCCGTTTTCGTCTATTCGGCGGCAAGTGATGCGATCTCAGTCGCCCTTTCAATACCCCGCCGTTGGTCGCTAGATCGAGGCGTCAGGATCAACGGCGCACTACTTTGCGGGTCGCGCCTTGATTGTTGATCATTCGAAAGTTGGGCGGATTAGTCCCCGCAAGTCGGAATGGGACAGTTCAACTTCCGGGTAGTGCGTCACTCGCTCGGAGCGCGGGGAGCGGTTGCATTCCGGCCGAACTTGGGCCGCTCAGCCTGCGCGAAGTTGATCTTGGCGGTAAGCCCTGATTCGCCTGCGCGCTCAATCAGACTGAAAGGGGGGCGCGCTCGGCGGCGTGCGTGCGACGCTGTATGACAATGACGATTCCGTGATGCGGCTGCACCTGAACACCGATGCCGGGGATTTGGGAAACTGATCTTCAACCAGTTATGAATTCCCCGAAACAGGATGCCACGTCGGAACAAGGCGTCGCGTGGGTAAAACATGCCGTGTCGCGTCACACTGGCTGGATTTTCCGTGAGCAGACTAACATGGACAAAGGCGTCGACGCCCAAGTGGAAGAAGTCGCAGACGGGCGAGCAACCGGTCGATTGATCGGGCTACAGATTAAGTCCGGCCAGTCCTGGTTCAAAGGCAAAACCAGAGGCGGCTATACCTATAACGGCGATGCCAAACACCTCACGTACTGGCACACAGCCTCCCGATTCTAATCGTCCTCTACGATCCGATATCAACCCAAGCCTACTGGCAGTGGGTAGCGGAGCAGCATATCAAAATCAATCCCAAGGGTTGGGCCATCAGTGTGCCACCCACGCAGATGATCAACGCGAGTACCGCAGCAGCATGGCATCAGATTTGCTTACCCGAGTCCGACAAGCGTTTCATTCGTCGCAAGAGCCACTTCGAAGAGATCGCCAACGCATTCTCGCGCTACCCAGAACGCCGACAGACCCTGATCTATGAGGCACTCAGCCACAGTCGTCACAGCATTTACCTCTCGACACCCTACGTCAGTGCAGACATCATCGCCGTTCTCGATTACGTTGCCGTCAAAACCCCAGTTCGACTCGTGATTGGTGACATTCAACCCGAGGAGGTCTGGAAGCTTCTCCGCTCGCGAACAAGGCCGGGCTTCGAAGTCCGCGTCGCCCTGCACCTGCATTTAAAACTGTCCATTTTCGACAGCCTCTTTCTCATCAGCGGTTCCGGGAATCTCACGGCTATGAGCCTAGAACGTCAGACGGAACAGTTTTCTACGCTCGTTGACGAAGACGAGACGCAACAGCACCTGGAACACTTCTTTGACGTTTGGAACGACAGCATCGACGTCAATAACCTTCCAGCGTCTACCGGTGCCCGTGCATCAGCCTAAGGCTTGCATACCAAGAGCCTCCAGAGTTGTCGGCAGACAGGAAGTTGACCGGATCCGTACCCGGAAGTCGGCATTGGACAGTTCAACTTCCGAGTGGCGCGTTATCCGGACGGGGCAGTCAGGTCCATCATCACAGATGCGGACTTCGGAGTGCCGAGTCGCGCTTCGCAGCTACTGGCTCGCGCGTGTTTCGTCAGCTTGATGGCGACCGGCCTAATTCATGGAGGGCGCCTCGAACAGGTGTAAGGCAGATGGAGATTGCGACATTGTGGTGGAGCACGGCCGACCGGCCGCGGACATGGGGCTTGAGTGTGTGCTCCCTGGGTTCCTGACTTGCAAGGAACCCCAGGCGGCTGTGCAACAAGCTTGCCTTTGCGACGGAGGATGCCGGAACGGCGATGCGACAAGTTCTTTCCCTGACAACTCGCATCATTTTGACGCGAGTTGTCAGGCGGGGGCTAGGCCATCAGCGCAGGGTATAGGCGGCTTTCGTCGTGGGAACCAGCTTGCCGCCGCTGCGGACCAGCACTTCACCCTCCGGCGGATTGGGATCGTAGCTTGCGGAATCGAGTGTCGCCTGGGTGACGGGGTTGTAGAGAGCCGGCGTGTCGCCTTCCTTGTTGTTCCAGACGTAATCCTTGTCCGTGAACAAGTGAAAGTCCGCCCCCCGAAGGTCTTCATCCCGGATCACGCTTTCGGGACCGCTGCCCGAGTGAACACGCACCGTTTTCCCCGGTTGCAGGGTCCCCTTGAACGACATGACCTTGTCCCAGGTGGGCGCTTGCCCGTGGTGATACGCCCGGTGCCACAGCTCAAGCTGAGCGCAGTCAAACTGGGCTGTTCCGTCGTTTATAAAATCGACCCATTCTGCCGCCAGTTGGGAAGCAGGGGTTTGTCCGTAGCGATTCCGGTCTTTACCCGCCGGATTGGGCTTGATGCCAGTGATCTGTAAAGCCATAATTGAAAGACATCCTTAAAGCAATGTGAGGGCGTTGCCGCCGTCAAAGGTTCTTCGGGAACCTTCACTCTCCTTACGAATAAGGGCCGGCGGTTTTCCCCCTGAGCCCGGGAATTATTTTTCCGGGGGGAAGACCGGGCCTGCTGGTTCGTATAGTCAGTGAAGGGACGCGGCAGTGACAAAATAGGCTATTGGTAAAGTCCGGGGCATGGTGAATCGCTTCCAGAACGTCGATTTTGTGAGGGCCTACAAGGTCCTGTCACTCAGGGCGATGGGGATCGTCCGTCATTACGGCGGCCCGGACACTTTTGATGGCGGTTTCGACTACGAAGACGTTCTCGGAGAGGTCTTCCACGAGTTTTTCAACTCCCCGGACGGTCTGGGCTGGAAAGAGAGCAAGGGCAGCATCGAGGCCTTTCTGGGCAAGATCCTACACAACAAGATCGTCGATCATTTGCGGCGACAGAAACACCTTGGCGGCCCTCTCGATGACGACAGCCGGACCGTCGCGCCCCCGGCTTCTAAGAACAGCCCTCAGGGCGTAGCCCCGGCACGCGCGAAGACCGATTTCACGGCCAAGCTCTATACGCTGGTGGGCGATGACAGCCCGCTGAAGGATTTAATCGTGGCAGCCGAAATGATATCCGGCAGCCATAACGTCAATCAGGAATTGGGAGAAATCTTGGACAAAACGCCCCATCAGGTATCCAAGCTGAAGGATCGCCTGCTGAAGAAAGAAGGGGTACGGGAACTTTATGCCTCGCGACAAGCAGCCAGAACAAGAGCCTGACATCCTGGACAAGCTGTTCGGAGACGCGGCGGAGCTTGCCGACGACGAACTGGACATGCTCTTTGCCGCCCTTGCGCCCGGCGCTGATCCGGCGGCCGATATTCACGCCATCGCCGAAGCGGCGGCGGTGAAGTACCGTATTCAAAACAAGATGCCGCCGGATCACGTCCAGGCCGCGATTGATGCCACCCGCGAAATCAAGACTCTCGACAATGTCGCGCCGTCAAAGCTGCGCCAGATCGTGGACGCCATCAAGTCACCCTTTACAGGGGCCGTCTCCGATCCCGCTTATGCCTATCGGAACCGCGACGGCGAGTTGGACAACGACGACCAGGCCATCGTGGATGACCTGACGGACGAACTTCAGAAGGATTGGGATGACGAGGAAAAGGAGCCATGAGCCCGGCCGCCCAGCTTGCCTGCCTCGTGACTCAGCGTTTCGTAAAAAGCTCGCCGCCCGATCTCGCGTCCCTCTGCAAAGAGCTTGGCTTGCGCATTCAGGAAGTTCCTGCCAAGGGGTTTGACGGCGCTCTGGTGCGCAGCAAATCCGGGCAAAAGGGCATCATTGCGGTCAAGGCGAGCGTCCGGGAGGCGTCGCGCAAGCGGTTCACCGTCGCGCATGAAATCGGGCATTTCGTCATTCCGCACCACCGCCTGCTGAAGAACGTCTGCGATGAGAAGACAATCGACAGTTTTGATTCGCGGCTGAACCGGCCCGAGATCGAGGCCAACGAGTTTGCCGCGGAGCTTTTGCTGCCAAGCGCCCTTCTTGCAAAGCGATTCAACCTGAAAGAACTCTCGATCCCAGAAATCTCCGCGGTCGCCACGGAATTCGAAACGAGCCTGACGGCGACGGTTCGCTCTTTCCTTCGGCTGACGGCCCTGCCGTGCGCTATGGTCTGGAGTTCGGATAATCAGGCGCGGTGGTGCGCCCGCAGCGATACGTTCCGCTTCTTCCTGCCGCTTGCCGAGTTGCCGGCGGAAGGTTCCTTTGCCACCGGACTTTTCAAGGGCCGGATGGTCCCTTCGGATTTCGCGGCGGTTCCCGCCGAGGCGTGGCTAGAGCGGCAAGCCGCCGAAAGCGTGGAGACGTTGCTGGAGCATTCCATTTACCTGCCGAACTACAATTCCGTGCTTACACTGCTATGGCTTTCTGAATTGGACACAGAGAGCTTCTCTCGGGAAGAAGACGGCCTCTTGAACGAGCTTGACTCCCGAGAGTTTACGCTAGCTCGTCGAAGATGGCCCGGCTGATCTCGCGCTACTAGAGCCCGTAAGATCTGAATTAATTGTAGATATGGGCGACTCGGACCTCTATTCACACCTTGCCCAGAACCGGCGTTCTGGGAAGCGTCCGGTCAGCTGCGAGCGAATCGTCGGCAAACCGGAAGTTGAACGAAGGCTGACCGAAGCAAGTGCGAAGTGCAAGTGCTCGAATCTGCCCGGCCAGGATCCGACGTTCTAACGCAAGGCCGGCTGAGGCGGCCGCGATGACGGCTCCTCGCGTGACTAAGCAACCCGTAGGCGGCGCCGTTGGCATTGGCCCGGCGACAAGCCCCGATTGAGCAGCCTATCGCCGATGGTATCTGAGGGCTTGTCGCCTACTTCACTTTCACCGGGTACGGGGCGTGCTCCGGTAACTTCGGCGAAGACTCTTTCAGCTTCTTGAGTAACTCCGCGACGCCGCGTTCGAGTTGGGGGTCGTGGCCTTCCATTAGGGACTTGGCGTCGTTCTCTACTACGATGTCGGGATCTACGCCGTGGCCTTCCACGGTCCATTCTCCCTTCGCGGTCGCGTAGCCGAACTCGGGTACGCTGACTCCGCCGCCATCCATCAGAGGGCCGTGGCCGCTGATGCCCACTACCCCGCCCCAGGTGCGCTGGCCTACCAGCAGACCGAGGCCGGCGGTGCGGAACATCCAGGGGAAGATGTCTCCGTCAGAGGCGGAATTGCCGTCGATGAGCACCAGTTTCGGTCCAATGAAGACGCTCGAGGGATACGCATTGGCTGTCTCAGTCGTACGGGAGTAGCTGACCGAGAGGAGCGGCCGGATCAACCTCGCGATCACCATCCGTGAGATGTTGCCACCCCCATTCGCACGGTCGTCGATCAGAAAAGCGTCCTTCATGAGCTGGGGGTAATACCATTTGATGAACTCACGGATCCCGTTGGCGCCCATGTCCGGCAAGTGCATATAGGCGATGCGGCCACCGGAGAGTTCGTCCACACGGCGGCGGTTTCGCTCCACCCAATCGTGATAGATCAGGTCGGCCTCGCTGCCCAGCGGACGGTAAGAAACCTTTCGCGCTCCGGTGAGGCTCGCCGTGGTGTTCAGCGTCAGCTCCACCGGAGCATCGCCGGCATTACGAAGCCACTTGTAGATGTCTTCCTTGGTGGTAACGTCCTCACCGTTGATCGCCAGGACGTAGTCGCCCAGTCGGGCATCCACGCCGACTTCAGTAAGTGGTGCCCGGAACGTTGCCTCTTCGTTTTGACCGCTGAAGATCCGTTCGATGCGGTACCGTCCCGACGCTGGGTCAACGCTGAATCGCGCTCCTGGCAGTCCCGCATGGGGACGGGGCGGAATCTGGTAGTCGCCACCTTCGATATACGTGTGCTGGACGGTGAGTTCCGCAATCATCTCGCCCATCACATAGTTCAAATCGGAGCGGTGCGCGACATAGGGCAGCAGCGCTCTGTAACGCTTCCCGATGGCTTCCCAATCGTGCCCGTGCATGTTGGGGTCGTAGAAGAAGTCCCGGTAGCGGCGCCACACTTCGTCGAAAATCTGATTCCATTCCGCGGTGGGAACGCGCTCCAGCATGAGGTTGGCCGTGGAGACAGCCTTCTTGGATGACGCGCCGGATGCCGTGGCGTCGTATACGTTCCATTGCGCACCCTGCCGCACCAGCACCTTGGAGCCATCGCGAGAGAGATCGAAGCCGCCGCCGATGTCGTCGGCGAGAGTGGTTTCCTTGCGGTCCTTGAAGGTGTAGATGCGGAGCGACGCTTTGGTATCAGACGGCCGCCCGTAGTAACCGGCGGGCCCGATGGAATAGACAAGCGCACCGGTTTTCGCATCCAGCCCGTTGTAGTTGTTGGCCTCTACAGGGACTGGGGTGACTCGCTGGGCCAGGCCATCGAAGTCTATGTCCTTGTCCTTCTTTGCGGCTTCGTCCTCTTTGTCCTTCTCTTTGTCCTTCTCTTTGTCCTTGTCCTTGTCTTTGTCCTTTGGCTTGGCGACAGTAACCTCGTCGCTCTCAGGAGGGAACGGGTTCTTCACGTCCTTACGCAGTGCCAGCGCGTAGATTCCCCCAGAGCGGTTGCCTGCGAAATCGAATTCGACGTTGGAGATCTGCGGATGGAATTCATGGTTCGCGAGGTAGTACAAATAGTCGCCGGCGGGGTCCCAGACAGCACTGTTTTCGTTAGTCAAACCCGAGGTGATTTTGCGAAGCTGGCCGTCCTTGATGCTCCAGATGTAAATGGCCGAGAACCCGGCGGCGTCGTTGATGCTGAACGAAAGGTAACTGCCGCCCGGAGACCAGGAGTAGTCGCGAATTTCGCCCTCCTTGCAATGAGCCACCTCGCGCGGCGTCTTGTCGGCGAGGGAAACCACCCACAGGCGGCCATCCTTGTCGGAATAGGCGAGGTGTTGATTGTCAGACGCCCACTTCGGATCGTAGCGGAACGCTTTGCCGCCGCTGGTGATCTTTTCGGCTGGCGCGGAGCCATCCTGCGGCGCCACATACAATTCCTCCTCGCCGCTGGCATCGGAAAAGAACGCGACTTTCGCGCCATCGGGAGACCAGGCCGGCCACTTGTCGTGGGCACCGGGGGAACGGGTAAGGTTGCGCGGAGTCCCCTTCTCCACCGGCGCGGAGAAGATCTCGCCGCGGGCGGCGAAGAGGACCCGCTCGCCTTTCGGGCTGAGGCCCGCCTGCTCCACGTGTGCGGAGGCGGAGATCCAACTGGGGCGGCGATTGACGCCGTCGTCGGGCACGGTGACTGAAATTGGCTTCGTCTTGCCGGTTTTCACGGCCAGAATCTGGAGCTCTCCATCGAGTTCAAAAACGATGCGGTCCTGGCGATCGGAACTCGGCCAGCGCACATCCCACGTATCGTATTTCGTCACCTGCGTGGTCTTGCCGGTGCCGGTGTCGTACGAATAGAGGTTGAAGTGGCCATCGCGGTCGGAGTTGTAGTAAATGGTCTTGCCGATCCACATGGGATCGCGGCTGGAACGGGGACCTTCGGTGATGCGCTTGGCAGCGTGGGTTTCGGTGTCGAAGATGTAGAGGACGTTGGCGGTACCGCCGCTATAGCGTTTTTCGGGCCGGAAGTCGCGAGCCTGCGGGGAATAGACAACTTGATTGCCGCCCGGCGAGAAGGAACCCGCGCCGGAGACGGGCATGGGCAGGGCCTCCGCGGGACCACCAGCGACGGGGACACGGTAGAGGCGGCTGATTCCGACATTCCAGCTATCGCGCAGCGAACGGAAGATGACGTAGTGGCCATCATTGGACCAGCCATAGACCTGATTGTCGTAACCCCAGCGGGGGGCCAGTGGTCCGCGGGCGGGATAGTAGGTGAGTTGTTTCGGCTCCCCGCCTGTGGCAGGGACGACGTAGACTTGTTCGTCGCCGTCGTATTGTCCGGTGAAGGCGATCCACTTGCCATCGGGTGAGAATTTGGCAAAGAGTTCGACGCCAGGGTGGGCGGTGAGGCGGGTGGCCATGCCTCCATCGGCGGGCACGGTCCAGATGTCTCCGCCGTAGGTGAAGGCGATACGGCTATCGTGGATGTCAGGGAAGCGCAGCAGCCGCGTTTGGGCTACGGCGGGAGTGAGGACGAGCAGAAGGAGGGCGAGCGGGGAAGCGAGGCATTTCATTGGTAAAGGGGCCTTGTTACAGCATAACGTGAGGCTTGAAAATGGCACCGGTTAAACGCCTTGCGCCGGAAAAATTGGGGCAGGCACGAGTTTCCTCCCTTGAAAACTCCTGTATTTTCAGCCTACTAGGGTCGGAAAGTCATGCCAGCCCCATTTTTCGAGGACGATGATGATAGAGTGAATTCGACGGTAGTGGTGGAAAAGCGTTTGTTTTCGACGAATGTGAGCGATTTTCGATGATCGTCCCGGATGGCACTCGCCTCGCTGGCTGGGCTCGGCTTGTGCATGACCTGGGCATCGCCGCTCCCGTCACACGCCCGACCTGCGTCTCTGAACAGTACGTCAGCGGCAGCCGCCGCGAGGTGGACGGCTGGACCATCCTGGATAAGAGATATTGGCCCGGCGACACCCTTATCGATCATCTGCTATTTGCCCTGCGGCAGGAAGACATCGATCTGCTCATCCTGAAGCGGACTTTCGATGCTATGCCGAAGGCCGATGTGGAGGCAATGGTCCGCGCAGCGCCCACCAGCGTTCCGGTTCGCCGCGCGTGGTATCTCTACGAGTTCCTCACAGAACGAACGCTCGACGTGGCTGACGCGCAGCGCATGGCGGCCGTTGACCTTCTCGATTCCGCGGCGTACTTCACCGGCGCGCCGCGTCTATCAAAGCGGCACCGCGTCCGCGATAACCTTCTCGGCACACGCGCGTTTTGTCCAGTCATCAGACGCACGCAGTCGCTCGAAGATCTCCTCAGTCTCGACCTTGCAGCCAAGGCCCGCGAAACCGCAGGCCGCACCGGCGCCCACCTGCTGGCGCGCGCGGCGAGTTTTCTGCTGCTGGCCGATAGCCGGGCCAGCTTCGAAATTGAAGGCGAACGGCCGGCTCGCAATCGCCTGGAGCGGTGGGGCCGCGCCGTGCTGCAGGCGGGCAGGAACCCGCTGACCCTGAATGAAATCGTTCGCCTGCAAAGCGTCCTGATCGAGGACACGCGCTTTGTAGCAGTTGGTCTTCGTACCAACGGTGTGTTTTTGGGGGAACGCGATCACACCGGCGATCCCTTACCGGAGTTCATCGGCGCGCGTCCCGCGGATTTGGGCGATCTGATGAACGGCGTACTGGAAGCAAACAACCGCATGCGCGATGACGGCCTGGACCCGGTGCTGCAGGCGGCCGCGATCGCCTTTGGCTTTGTCTACGTCCACCCGTTTGAGGATGGCAACGGGCGGCTGCAGCGGTTCCTTATCCATCATGTCCTGGCCGAACGGAAGTTTACGCCGACAGGCATGGTGTTTCCGGTTTCGTCCGTCATGCTCGACCGCATTGACGAGTATCGCGCCACGCTGGAAGGTCATTCCGATCCGCTGATGCCCTACATCGAGTGGCGGCCCACGGCGGGGCATAACGTTGAAGTGCTGAACGATACCTGTGACCTGTATCGCTATTTTGATTGCACGGAGGAAGCGGAGTTCTTGTACCAGTGCGTCAGGCGGACCGTGGAGGTAGACTTGCCGCGGGAGATTGACTATCTACGCCGTCATGACAAGGCAATGCGACGCGTTATGGACGCGGTGGAGATGCCCGACAGGCTCGCCGAGAACCTGATCCTGTTTATACGACAGAACAACGGTAGCCTCTCCAACAGGCGCCGGCAGGGAGAATTCAAGAGCCTGCGGGACGAGGAAGTGACGTTACTCGAAGGAATTGTCCGCGACGCGTTTGCACGCGACGAGTGAACAATGCCTTGCGCCGGAAAAATTAGGACAGGTACGAATTCCCTCCCTTGGGAACTCCCGTAGTTACAGTAGCTTACGGGGGTCGGGAAATCATACCAGTCCCATTTTTCCATACGGACCGGCGGCTTAGCCCTTGCCGAAGAAAGCCTTCTCCAATTCGCGGATCTTCTCCTGATCCATTGGCTCCAAGGGCCCTATGGCTTTGCAGTTGATGATGGCTTCGGCGGTGGATTCCAGGACTTCAAGACGGTCGAAGGCTTCGAGGATGTTCCCGCCTATCACCAGCACACCATCGTTCTGCAGCAGCGCTGCCGGTTGCTCCGGCGAGACGTAACGCGAGAGCGCCGCGGCGTCGTCGAACTGAGGTCCGTAGGGCATCAGCGAGGGATGCCTCACCACGATGTAGCTCTCAGGTATAGTACGGGTGTCCAACTCGGCGCCGGTTACTGAGAACGCCGTCGCATTCACCGGATAGGCGTTGATTACCGCGCCGATCTTTGCATATTTGCGGTAAATCTCATGGTGACTGTGGGCGGCGCGGCTGGGGGTCTTGCCGGCTTCGGCCTTTCCGTCGCGCACCAGAACCAGTTCGTGACCTTCCAGCGTGGCACGGTCGCAGTGATAGGGGGTCACGAGGAAACTGCCATCGTCCAGGCGCGCCGAGAAGCTGCCTTGCGTACTGATAAACAGGCGCTGACGGTAAGCGCGCCGGATGAACTCAGCCAGACTGCGGCGCAGTTCCCGCTCTTCGCTACTGGCCGGACCATGGTCGAAAGACTCCAGGTCATTCAGCCGGCGGCGCGGCCATGAGATCTCTTCATCGTTCAGGTAGCGCACGTCACCAAGCAGCCGCCCCTTGATGATTGTCTTGCCCGTGAATTCCAGCGTTTCGAAGCGCCGGAAGGCGTGGGCGAAGCTATCGGCGGCACAGACGACTCCGTGGTTTTCCAGAATCACGCAGTTGTAGCCTTGTTCAAACGTGCCCGCTACGCTGTCGCCCAGCGCCTGGCTGCCGGGGAGTTCGTAAGGCGCGAATCCAGCGCGACCACAAACGTTCCACGCCTGGTGAAACAGCCGCGTGTCAGGCACCTGGTGCGCCAGGCTGAAGGCGACCAGCGCCACCGGATGGGCGTGAACAATGCCGCGCAGATCGGGACGGCGGCGGTAGATCTCGAGATGGAATGGAAGCTCGGATGAGGGCTGCCGTACTCCACAAACAACGCCATCGGCTTGCACGCAGACAATGTCGTCTCTGGTGAGGCCGCCCTTGTCAACGCGCGCCGGCGTGATCCACACGTTTCCGTTGGACTCGCGGAGCGACAAATTGCCGCCCGAGGTGGTGGTCATGCGATAGCTGTAGATTCGCTCCATGGCGCGCAGCAGTTCGTCGCGTGGATGCAGGTAGGCTTCCCGTGTTTGCACAGTGGTCCATTGTCTCAAGAAAAGAAGCTTCGCTTTCGCTCGAACATTTCCCGGCCAAAATCGTCTATCCTGTAGACGATCTAGGGGAGGCTTGCCTGTGTTCAGATTTCTGTTTGTTTTAGCCGTCGCGCTGGGCGTGTCGGCGCAGACTGCATCGGATGGTCCCGTGTTTGCGGCATCGGGGAAATTACAGCTACCGTCGAATTATCGGGAGTGGGTCTATCTCAGCTCCGGTCTCGGGATGACTTATGGTCCCGCCGCCCAGGCGGACCAGGGACACCCGATGTTCGACAACGTGTTCGTGAACCCCTCCTCGTACCGGGCTTTTCTTAAGACTGGTCATTGGCCCGACAAGACAATGTTCATCCTGGAGGTGCGCGCGGCGACGGGAAAAGGCTCCATCAACAACGGAGGCCACTATCAGGCGGGCGTGATGGCCGTGGAAGCCGCGGTGAAAGACGAGGCTCGGTTTCCCCAGAAATGGGCCTACTTCGGGTTTGAGCACGGCGTTGAGGCGACGGCGCTTCCGGCGACTTCGGGATGCAACACCTGCCACGTGAACAATGCGGCTGTAGAAAACACCTTTGTGCAGTTTTATCCCACCTTACTGGAAGTAGCCCGCAACAAGAAGACGCTGAACCCTTCTTTCAAGGAGTGAGTGGCCACTTACTCTAAGTTGAACGCAACATAACTCAGTGTGCTGTCCCGCTCCACGTACAGCGCCACGGCCTCCCCGGGCTTCATCGGCTCGATGCCTGCTCGCAATTCCTCCAACGTGCTTACCGCTTTGCCGTTGAGCGAGTAAATGACATCGCCGCTCTGGAGCCCCGGGTTGAAGCCGGCAAACTCCGCTGGAATCGCAGCCACGACAACGCCCCGCAACTTCCGCAGATTGGGAAGCACGGCGTTCACTTTCTCATCCAAGGTCACCGCCAGAATGCCCAGCCGGCGGATGAGATGACCTTCCTCATTCACCAGATCCGCCAGACTCGCCGGGCTGCGCGGTTTCTCCAGCACGGTTACTTTCTTCTGCAGACGCTCCTCGCCACGCAGTAGATCCAACGACATCAACTGGCCCGGAGCATGCTGAAAAACGGCTGCCATCAGTTGGCGGCCCTCCTCGAGAGGACGTCCGTCGATTGCTTCCACGATGTCTCCCGCCTCCAGTCCTGCGGCCGCAGCCGGACTCTCCGGTAAGACGTCGGAGATCAAAACACCGGACTGCCGTTTGAGCGACAGCGCCTTGGCCAGTTCCGGCGTGATCTCCTGCGAAATAACCCCAATCACACCGCGATGCACATGTCCTTCCTCGCGAAGCTGCTTGTAGACCATTTGCACCAGGTTGCTGGGTATGGCAAACCCGATTCCTTCACTGCCGCCGGACTGCGACAGAATCAAGGTATTGAGTCCGACAATGCGGCCTTCGATATCCAGGAGCGGTCCACCGCTATTGCCCGGATTGATCGGCGCATCGGTCTGGATATAGGTATTCGGACGGTCAGGACGCAACTGCCGGCTGATTGCGCTGACGTAGCCAACAGTAAGGGTGTTGTCCAGTCCTAGTGGACTGCCCATGGCGACAACCACTTGCCCTTGCCGCAGCTTATTGGAATCGACAAAGGGTAAGACCGGCAACGCAGCGCCGTCGATCTTCACCACCGCCAAGTCCGTCTCACGGTCGAAGCCGACCAACTTGCCGGCGTAGTGACGATGCTCCACCTTGCCGCCCGCCTCGGCAGGCGACATGACGCTGACATCGATGTGCCGCGCTCCCGCCACAACGTGGGCATTGGTCACGATGTACCCGGAGGCATCGACTATCGCGCCGGAGCCCGTGCCGCGCTGTTCGGCAACAAAGCCAGCCTGCTTCCCTTCCGCGGAGTCTATCGGCGCACGCGAGCGGACCTCAATCGAGACAACGGCGGGACCAACGCTATGCGCCAGTTCCTCAATCGCCGCGCTGAATTCCCCCAGGACTCGTGACGCATGGCCTTGCTGAGCCAGAGCAGGCGCCGACGCTAACACCAGCAAAGCAAGGGTATGGTAACTCTTCCGCATAATTCCAGGATAGAGGCAAAGGCGAATGCCCCGTGTGAAGATTTGTAGGGCTACAGAGCTACCCGAAACGGAGGGACAACTACTCGCGAGAGTTTTAATCGGGGGCGTACGCTCTAAGGCTGCGGACTATCGGCCGGAAGGGTGAAAAAGAAGATTGTTCCCTCTCCTGGCTGCGATTCTGCCCAAATGCGGCCTCGTTGGGCTTGTACGATACGCCGGCAAATGGCCAGCCCAACGCCCGTCCCGGGATATTCCTCGGTGGTATGCAAACGTTTGAACGGTTCAAAAATCGTCAGTGCGTACTTCGGATCGAAGCCGACTCCGTTGTCGCGAATCGAGATGACCCATTCGGCGCCCTTTTGTTCGGCCGCAACGTGAACCTTGGGAGCCTGATCTGGCTTTCGATACTTGACCGCATTTCCAATCAGGTTCTGAAACAGCCGAACCATCTGACCGCGATCCACCTGCAGAGTGGGCAGAGGATCGTGGGTTACGGCCGCGCCACTTTCTGAAATCGCCTGATCGAGGTGAGTTAGCGCGGCTTCTAAATCCTCGTCCAGAGCGATGGAAAGGGGCCGCTCTTCTTCGGTTGTCAGGCGCGCATAGGCGAGCAGATCCTTCACTAGAGCATTCATACGTACGGCCGCGCTTGAAATAAAATTGAGAAACCGATCCGCCTCGGCATCCAGCGCGCCTAGATATTTCTTGGAGAGCAGCTCAGCGAAGGTGCTCATGGTGCGAAGCGGCTCCTGCAGATCGTGGCTTGCTACATACGCAAATTGCTCCAGAGCCGAGTTGGATTCAGTGAGCGAGTCCTGCAACTGCTTGCGCGCCGTTTCGTCGCTCAGGATCTTTGCATATCCCATGAACGCACCCTGCTCATTATGAAGCGCATTCATGAAACCATTCGCGAAAAATTCGGTGCCGTTCTTGTGCCGGTGCCATCGAATGTCCGTTGCGCTGCCGCTCTCACGCGCGAGCCTCATCTCTGACTCGCAAATTTCGGCAGCCTTCTCCGCGGGAGTAAAGATGATGGAGGCATGCTGGCCGATCCATTCCTGTTCCGAGTATCCGATGAGCTGTTCTACGCCCGAGTTCCAGGAGATTAGAATGCCCTCAGGATCGATAATAAACATCGCATAGCCGCGCAGTTCTCGTACCTGGAGACGATAGAGATCGGCGGCTTGGCGTTCGGTTAAAGGAAGCGGTTTAGCGGGAAGGGGTTGACTCATCTCAGGCATCCTTTCCCCAGAGAGCTACGTGAAGAGCGAATGGTGGGGTAGAGGAGATTTGAACACCATCCGCGATTGTACCGCAATCGAGAAGTGACCCAACCAAAAACTAAGCGGGGCTGAAATCCCCCAGGACCACAGGGCGGTGCGCCCCGGTGGCCGAGGGTAGATTCGACGGACGGCCGTGCCGCGTTTCGTACGCCAGAACCGCAAACGCGATCGCCTCTTTGGCATCGACGCTAATCCCTAATTCGGCCGTCGTCATGACGGCGACACCGGGCAGCAGCGCCTTAATGCCGTTCATCAGCACCGGGTTGTGAGCCCCGCCTCCGGCCACAATCAGGTCATCTACCTTCCATGGCACATGGCGGCGAATCCCTACTGCGACCGTCTCCGCGGTGAAGGCCGTTGCCGTCGCTATCGCATCCAGCGGCGCCAGCGCGGAAAAGTGATTCAGAAAGGCCTCGCCGTATTCTTCTCGTCCGGCGGTCTTTGGCGGCTGGGCCCGGTAGAACGCCGCCCGCAGCAGCGGCTGCACAAGACTACGATCCACAGTGCCTCGGGCCGCTAACCTTCCTCCGCGATCGAACATCTTGCCCGTGTGCCTCTGCACCAAAGCATCGATGACCATGTTGCCCGGCCCGGTGTCGAAGGCGATCACCTGGTCCGGCGAGGCACCCGGAGCGATGGCCGTAAGATTTCCGATGCCGCCAAGGTTCAACGCCACACGGCCGCGCCTGGCATGGCGGAAGAGCAGATAGTCCACATACGGAACCAACGGCGCACCCTTACCGCCCGCGGCCATATCGCGCACACGGAAGTTGGAAATCACGGGCACACCAGTGCGCTCCGCGACTACGCCGCCCTCTCCCAGTTGCAGCGTGCTGGCCACACGGCGGCCGAGGTATTGTCTTCCCTGCCCTTCATGAAACACCGTCTGGCCGTGGCAACCGATCAATGCCACATCGGCTATCGCAACACCGTGCTTACGGCACGCGTCAGTTATGGCCTCAGCATATAACTCACCGAGGAGGAACCCCAGCCGCGCAATCTCGCCCGTATGCGCCTCGCGGTTTGAAACACCCAAAATCGCCTCGCGGACCCGCTTCGGATACGGCGTTGTAGACGTCGCGACCGTCGCTATCTTCTTCGACCATCCGCGCCCTGTGATGTCGACGATGGCGACATCGATACCATCGAGCGATGTGCCGCTCATCACGCCCGCTACTCTCATTGCCGGCGCAGCTCCTTTTGCAGGTCCGCCAGTAACTGCAGTGCTTCGATCGGCCGCAGTTCATCCACGTTCAGTGCGCGGATCCGTTCGGCAATCTGATAACCGACCGGCTCGAATAATTGGATCTGCAGCGGCGCCTGCTCCCGAGTCCTGGTCCGCGGCGCCAACTCCTCCGTCACCTCGTGTTCGCTCTTTTCATGGCGGATCAGAATCTCCCGCGCGCGTTCGATGACAGACATGGGGAGCGCGGCCAAACGCGCCACTTCAATGCCATACGATTTGTCAGCCGAACCGGGCTCCACTTTGCGCAGGAAGATGATCTGGTCGCCTGCCTCTTTCACCGAAACGTGCAGGTTACGCACACCCTCCAGCAACTGTTCCAACTCAGTGAGTTCATGGTAGTGCGTGGCGAACAACGTCTTCGCGCGGATGTGACGGTGGATGTGCTCCACCACAGCCCATGCCAATGCCAGCCCGTCGTAGGTTGCGGTTCCGCGGCCAATCTCGTCCAGAACGATTAGGCTGCGCTCCGTGGCGGTGTTCAAGATCAAGGCCGTTTCCGTCATCTCCACCATGAACGTGGAGCGCCCGCGCGCCAGGTTGTCAGAGGCCCCAATCCGGGTAAACACACGATCCACAAGAGGCAGCACAGCTTCATCGGCGGGCACGAAGCAGCCGATCTGTGCCATCACCGTGATCAAAGCCGCCTGTCTCAGATAAGTTGACTTACCACCCATGTTAGGTCCGGTGATCACGGCTACAAACTGGCTGCTCTGATCCAAATACAAATCGTTGGGAATGAATCGTCCGGCATCCCTTTCGGCCAGCCTTTCAATCACTGGATGGCGCCCAGCCGCAATCTTCATCTCACCCGTCTCAGAGAAGCGCGGCCGGGTGTAACGTCGTTCCGCGGCCAGTTGCGCCAGCGCGGCCGTCACGTCCAGTTCCGCTACCGCCGCGGCTGCACTGCGAATGCGCGCCGCGTGCGCCGCCGCAAACGCACGGACTTCGCCGAAGATCTCTTTCTCGATAGCGAGTATCTTCTCCTCCGCCTCCAGGATCTTGGTCTCAAGAACCTTCAATTCAGGCGTGGTGAAGCGCTCGGCGTTTACCAGCGTCTGCTTGCGCTCATAGTCACCCGGCGCCAGGTGCATGTTCGCCTTTGAGATCTCGATGTAATAACCGAAGACGTTGTTGAAGCGAACCTTCAACGATTGGATACCGGTTCGCCCGCGCTCGCGCGATTCAATCTGCGCGATGTACTGCTTGCTGTTGCGGCTGATGTCGCGTAGTTCGTCCAGCTCCGGATGGAGGCCATCGCGAATCGTCCCGCCGTCGGCGAGGTTCAACGGCGGCTCGTCGGAGATTGTCTCAAGTATCTTTCGATGCACTTCCGGCACATCGTCCAGCGCCACAACTAACTCTGCCAGGCGCGCCGCCGCGCATCGCCCGATAGCCTCACGCACGCCGGGAACCCGCGCTAATGACCGCCCCAGCGCCACCAACTCCCGTGGCCCCGCGCTGCCCAGGGTCGCTTTCGCCAGCAAGCGCTCCAGATCCAGCACCTGCTCCAGCATCTTGCGCACACTGGCGCGCAGGATGGTCTCTTTCAACAACTCCTCCACCGCATCCAGGCGCGCCTCAATCTCCGCTCGCTCCAGTGACGGGCGTACCAGGCGCCGCCGCAGAAGGCGTCCTCCCATGCCGGTTACGGTGACATCCAGCAGCGCCAACAGTGTCGATTCCCTGCCCCCGCCCAAGTCCGCCGAAAACAGAGGCTCTACCAATTCCAGGTTCCGAACGGTCACCGCGTCCAACACCATCGAATCGCCGCGATCGTAGAACGCTGGCCGTTCCACGTGATCTAAAGCCGCACGCTGCGTATCGCGCAGGTAATGGAGAATCGCGCCCGCCGCGCACACAGCGAGGCGCTTGTCCCCTAACCCGCATCCATCCAGACTTAGCAGCTTGAAGTGTTCGCGCAGCAAGCGGTCCGCATAGTCGTGCGTGAACACCCAGCCTTCCAGTTCGGTCCTACAGCGCCCGCTGGAGCCTTGCTCAAACAGCGCCGGAGCCTCCGCCGCAGTCAGCACTTCCCGAGCGTTGAGGTTGTCGAGCGCCGCACTGACTTCGGCCGCTTCCAATTCCGTGACGCGAAACTCGCCCGTTGAGACATCCACGTGCGCCAATCCAGCCCGTAGGCCGTCGCGCGCCACCGCCGCCAGGTAATTGTTCTCATGCGACCGCAGCAGGCTCGCCTCAGTGGCAGTGCCAGGAGTGACAATCCGCGTCACGTCGCGCTTCACCAGTTTCTTGGCGAGTTTGGCGTCCTCCATCTGGTCGCAGATGGCCACGCGGTAGCCCTTCTGGATCAGGCGCCCGATGTAGCCTTCCGCCGCATGGTAAGGCACGCCGCACATCGGCACGCCCTGGCCCTTGTCTTTACTCCGCGAGGTCAGCGTAATCTCAAGTTCGCGGGCCGCGGTCACCGCATCTTCGTAGAACAACTCGTAGAAGTCGCCGAGACGGAAAAACAACAGCGCATTGGGGACCTGCTGCTTGATGGCGTGATACTGCCGCATCAGCGGCGTGGAGGCGTCTGAACTCATCGCAAAAGAAAAAGGCGGGCCACTCGGCGGCCCGCCCTCTCATGATACGTCGAATGTCCCGGTTTACGCGTAGATCCCGCGCAGCTTAATGGCAAAGGCCACGCGGTCCAGTGCCAGCATATAGGCTGCCGTCCGGTTGTGGACATTGTGCTTCTCGCCATAACCCACCACATCGCGGAAGCTGTTCACCATGATCTCTTCCAACCGCCCGTTTACTAACTGCTCATTCCAGAAGAAACCCTGCCGGTCCTGCACCCACTCGAAGTAAGAAACAGTGACTCCGCCCGCATTGGCAAGGATGTCGGGCATCACGAAAACGCGCTTGTCGGCTAGTATCTTGTCCGCCTCAGCCGTAGTCGGTCCATTGGCGCCCTCACACAAAATCTTTGCGCGAATCCTGTCCGCGTTCTGTGACGTGATCACGCCTTCTCTGGCCGCCGGCAGCAGCACATCGCAATCCAGAAACATCGCCTCATGCGGATCCATATTCTCACCTTCGGAGAAATTCAAGATGGAGCCGGTCTCTTCCCGATGTTCGCGTAGCTTCTGAATATCAATTCCGTGGGGGTTATAAACCGCGCCATCCCACTCAATGATGCAGATGATTTTGAAGCCGGCGCGCTGCATCAGCTTCGCCGCCATACCGCCCACATTTCCAAATCCTTGTATGACCACGCGCGTGTTCGCCGGCTCTAAGCCGAATTTCCGCAGCGCCTGCAGCGTCACAATCAGGCATCCTCGCCCGGTAGCCTCACTGCGCCCGCGCGAGCCGCCCAATTGATATGGCTTACCAGTGACAACAGCGGTCACGGTTGTGCGTTTGTGCATGGAATAGGTATCCATGATCCACGCCATCGTCTGCTCATTGGTGCCCATGTCCGGCGCCGGCACATCGCGCTCCGGCCCGATGAAATCGATGATCTCCGCGGTGTAACGGCGCGTGATCCGCTCCAATTCACCCTGCGATAGCAGCGGCGGGTCGCAGATCACTCCACCCTTGGCGCCGCCGAACGGAATGTTCACCACGGCGCACTTCCACGTCATCCACGAGGCCAACGCCCGCACTTCGTCCAACGTCACATCAGGCGCAAAACGAATGCCGCCCTTCCCCGGACCGCGGGCAATTGAATGCTGTACACGATAACCTGTAAACACTTCCAGCCGGCCGTCATCTAATTGGACGGGGATGTGAACTGTGATTTCCGTGGCAGGACTCTTCAGGACTTTACGCATACCGTCGTCAAGTCCAAGCTTTTCGGCCGCCTCGTCGAAGCGGACCTCAGCGGCCCGCCATGGATTCAATTCCTGCTCCATGGAGGGGCTGGCCATCGCGTCAAGGATCATCGTGGATGCCTCCGAACACATTATGACACCAAATTATGACCGTAAAAGAACTATTACACCCACTCTTCAGTGGGTCCTATTGATCTTCATGCTCGGCAACGCGTTACCAGCGATTGCGGAGCTTCCGCCTGTCTCACTCACTTCCGTTGCCACAGGCATCGAAGCTCCTACTACGATTCAAAGTGCCGGCGACGGTTCCGGCCGTCTCTTCCTCGTCCAGCAAGGCGGTCAAATCCGCATTCTGCGGGGAGGAATCTTGGTGTCCACGCCGTTTCTGGACATCGGCGCTCACATCTCTTCCGGCGGCGAACGCGGTCTTCTCGGACTCGCCTTTCCCCCTGACTTTGCCTCAAAAGGGCACTTCTACGTGGATTATACCGATCCTCAGGGCAACAGCGTCGTCGCCCGCTATGGTGTTTCCGCAGCCAACCCCGATGTCGCCGACCCGTCCTCAGAGACCGTCCTGCTCCGGCAGCAGCAACCCTTCGAAAACCATAACGGCGGCAATATTCAGTTCGGCCCCGACGGGTATCTCTACATCGGGTTCGGCGACGGAGGCAGCGGCGGCGACCCTCAGGGCAACGGCCAAAATCGGCGCACGTTCCTCGGCAAAATTCTCCGTATCGACGTGGAAAGCGATCTTAACGCGTACCGGGTCCCACCCACCAACCCCTTCGTCAACGATTCGTCGTATCTGCCTGAAATCTGGGCTATGGGAGTCCGCAATCCGTGGCGTTTCTCCTTCGATCGCGTCACGGGTGACCTGTGGATTGCCGATGTGGGTCAAAACCGGGCCGAAGAGATCGATTACCAACCGGCCGGTAGCGCCGGTGGTGAAAACTACGGCTGGAACGCGGTGGAGGGTTTGCAATGCTTCAGCCAGGCCGGGTGCGATCAAACGCCATACACACGGCCCATCCTGGAATACACGCACGACGATGGCAATTGTTCAGTAACCGGTGGCTCCGTGTATCGTGGCACTAAGTCACCCGGTCTGCGAGGCACTTACATCTATGCCGATTATTGTTCCGGACGGATCTGGGGTGTTCGCCGCGAAGGCAGCGAGTGGGTGAATCAGTTACTCTTCAGCTCCGGCCAGCAGCTTACCACCATGGGTGAAGACGAATCTGGTGAGATTTACGCCGGCGCTTCCTCAGGAGTAGTTAGCCTGATCAATGGCGGTCAGGCGCTGTACTTTACGCCGTCCGCCGTCACTAACGGAGCCAGTTTCGTTTCCGGCCTTGTCCCCGGATCCGCCGCAACCGTTTTCGCCGCAGGCGTGCTTGACGCTGCAGGCATCCAGCCGGCACAAAGCCTTCCCCTTCCCGTCAGCATCGGCAACGTGTCGGTCACAGTAGGCGGCAAGACTGCGCCACTCTATGCCGTGGCCAACACCAATGGAATCGAGCAGGTGAACTTCCAAGTGCCCTTTGACCTCACCCCGGCTGAGACCACACCGGTCATCGTCACTCGCAACAGCATCGCCAGCGCAGCCGTCAACGTGCCGCTACTGGCATACCAACCGGGTATCTTCAGCACCAACGGCCAAGACGCCATCGCCGTCTTCCACGATACGAACACATTGGTAACTGCGGACAAGCCAGCCGCCGCCGGCGACCTGCTGTATTTCTACGCTGCCGGACTTGGACCCGTCCATAACACGCCCGTCACCGGCGCGGCCACGCCTGCCAGCCCCTTCGCGGACACAACGGAGCAGCCAGCAGTAACTTTGAACGGCCAACTTTGCGAGTTCTTCTTCGCTGGCCTCGCGCCGACCTTCGCGGGCATCTACCAGGTAAACGTTCGCGTTCCGGCAGGCTTGGCGGCGGGCAATGCCGCTCTTGTGATCTCCATCGGAGGTGCTACGAGTCCGACAGTCAAGCTTCCCGTGCACTGAGTACTCGCCTTACCGCGAGACAATCACATACTGCTCGAGGTTATTCACATAAAACGCGCGGAACATACCCGCAGGCAGCAATCCGTCTTCCTGCGGAACGCCAGTGGACTGCCCTCCGGGCATCAGCGCCACTTGCAAATCGGAGAACTTGTGCCCTCCCACCGCCAGTTCCGCTAAGCGCGCCCGCGTGACATATCCGGTGCCACACGTGGATTGAACTTCATCGCCAAAGGCAGCACCGCGAAACAACGTGGCGCCGCGAACCCCGGGACCGCGATCGTGCAGCATCATCCCCGATGCTCCCGTATCCAGAATCAGCGTGAGGGCAATACCGGCGCGCCCGGACGGCATCGCCTCCATCGCCACTCTGTTGCCAATTCTTTGAAATTGCTCTCGCCGGCCCTTCAGGCTTTCCGAGGCAACCGCCGCCTCGTCACCAACAAGCATCCGTCGGTTCTGGTAGTCGATGAGGTAGTTCATGCGCCGCAGAACGTCTTGTCCCAACACTCCCTGAATGCGCGGATGCACTCGTCGCGTTGACTGTAGATTGTGTCTGAGAATTTCTACGCCGCGCACTGTCAAGCCGCCAATTTGCAATTCGGCATCGGGCGAAACGCCAACGATTTCCCTGCCCGCCGCAGCGGCTATTTCCACGCGGGAAGTTAGCATCAAGCCAGCGGACTCCATGGCCCTGGGAGTCGCCATCGTCCCGTCCGCACCAGTGTCCAACAGGAAGAGAAAAGGCCCAGCACCGTTGATTCGAACTTCAATCAAGGGCAGATTGCTCTCCAGACGGAGAGGTATGGACTCGCTCCACAACGGTACAACGAGGGCCGCGCTGAGCAGAGGTACTAGAATTCTCAAGACCCCCATCAGATCGCCTCCTGTCACCTAACTGTAATGTTACAGTTCCATGAAGTCAATCCCCGTGTGATACAATCCCCGTTCGAATGCAAGCCAAGAAGCTGCTCCCCCAACTCATCGCCGAGTTCCTCGGCACCCTTGTCCTCATCACCCTCGGCAACGGCGTTGTTGCCATGGTCGTCCTCTTCGGCCATGGCACACCGGGCGAAGTCGTTATGGGTGGTTTCACAAACATCACGCTCGCCTGGGGCCTCGCGGTCACCATGGGCATCTACGTGGCCGGTCGCCTTACGGGCGGCCACTTGAATCCGGCCGTCACCTTGGCCTTAGCGGTATTTCGCGGCTTTCCTTGGAAGAACGTCATCCCGTACTCGATTGCGCAAATCGCGGGAGCCTTCGCCGGCGCCGCCATCGTCTTCGTCAATTACCGCGAAGCCATCGCCAAGGTTGACCCCATGCTCGATCACACGGCGGGCATCTTCACAACATTCCCGGCGTTCCCCAACGTTCCCGCGGCTGGCTTCATCGACCAGGTGATTGGCACCGCTCTCTTGCTGTTGCTCATCCTGGCGATCACGGACGAACGGAACCAACCCTCCGGCATCCTCACGCCAATTCTCGTCGGCTTAGTGGTTGTAGTCATCGGCATGTCTTTTGGCGGCCTTCACGGTTACGCCATCAACCCCGCCCGCGACTTCGGCCCCCGCCTGCTCACCGTCTTGGCCGGCTATAAGAACAACGGCCTCACTGATGGCAGCGGCGTTTTCTTAGTGCCCATCTTCGGCCCACTGCTCGGTGGCCTCATTGGCGCCGCCATCTACGACTTCGGCATCCGCCGCTGGCTCCCCGCCGCCGGCGCTGCCGAGTAGCTCAGGTCTCGAAGAGCCCCGACCGGGCATGGCTCCAACGGTGGAGCAAATTGGAGGATAATGGAGCCATGCCTGTCCTCAACATCAAAGACCCGGAAGCCTATCGCCTAGCCGCGGACCTTGCCCGACTCACAGGCAAGTCCTTGACGCGTGTGGTGGTTGACGCCCTCAAGACAGAGACCCAGCGTACCGCCCTGCAACCCAAGAAGATCGACTATGCCCGGATCAGAGCGATACAGGACCGGGTCGCGACAAAACTCACGGGTAGTCACCGAACCCCGGAAGAAATTATCGGATATGACGCGAGAGGACTGCCTGAGTAGAAGGACCACCTAAATATGGTCCTCGACACATCCGCCATATTCTCGATCCTCACTCTTGAACCGGACCAACATAGATACCTCGAAGCCCTCAGCACGGAGGGGCAGCGCCTCATGTCCGCCGCCACCCTCTATGAAACCGCAGTCGTCTTGTTTCTCGACTCGGGCGACGCCTCGCTTATCGTAGATTTGAACGACCTCATTGATGAGCTAGGCATCGAGATTGTGCCGTTCGATTCCACCGCCGCTTGGGAGGCATTCGAGGCGTACACTCGTTTCGGCAAAGGGATTCATCCCGCCCGCCTAAACCTGCTGGATTGCGTGGCATACCAGTTGGCCCGTCACGTCGGACACACCATACTATTCAAAGGGAACGACTTCTCGCGTACTGACGCACTCCCGGCAGTGTAAACCCTCAGCAATTACTATTGACACTCGGTCCAGTCCACCCTACACTGTACCTAGCTAGCTATGCCCAAGTCCCGGAACGATAAATTGCAGGGCACCCTCACCCTGCTTGTCCTGCGCACCCTCGATGCTCGCGGTTCTCTTCATGGCTACGGCCTCTGCGATCACATCCACTCTGTTTCCGGGGATCTGCTCGAAGTGGAAGAAGGCTCTCTATACCCGGCGCTTCATCGAATGGAGCAGGACGGTTGGATTTCATCCCAGTGGGTAATTACCGACAAAGGACGCAAGGCGAAGGTCTACTCACTCACTGTGCTTGGCAAGAAACAACTGGCCGATGAACAGGAGGCGTGGATGAAACTCACTCGCGGCGTGACGAGTGTCCTGCAGTTTTCGTAGTTCGGAAACCGGCCATGCCATGGTATTCACGCTGGCGTAATGTCTTTCGCGCGGGGCGTCTGAATGACGATCTGGAGTGCGAGTTTCAGTATCACGTGGCCGAGACCATCGACAGCCTCGTCGCGGCCGGCATGCCGGAAAAGGAAGCGTTGCGAGAAGCGCGACGGCGGCTGGGCAACTACTCCCTGCAAAAGGAACGGACTCGAGATATGAACATCGCCTCCTGGCTGGATGAAACACGCGCCGACCTCGTCTACGCGGCGCGCCAATTGAGAATCAATCCCGGATTCGCCTTCATCGCCATCCTCTCGTTGGCCCTGGGAATCGGCGCGAACACCGCCATCTTCCAGCTTGTGAATGCGATTCGCCTGAAGACACTACCGGTTCAGAACCCGCGGGAACTCGTGTCGATTGACTTTGAAGAGGGCTCCACCCGTAACGGCACTTGGTACAACGGAGGCGCCGCCGGTACGTATGCTCACTGGGAGCAGATTCGGACGCAACAGCAGGCGTTCTCCGGTGTGCTGGCCTGGAGTGCCACCCGCTTCAATCTCGCCGACGGCGGGGAACCCCGTTACGTCCAAGGCCTGTACGTCAGTGGAGAGTTCTTTAAGCACCTTGGCGTGGGCGCGGTAGTGGGGCGCACCTTCACAGCGCAGGATGACAACCCGGCCTGCAATGCCGGAGCAGTTGTCAGTTATTCGTTTTGGCAACGGGAGTTCGGCGGCGACTCGGCAATTCTCGGAAGGACAGTAAGCCTGGACGGGCATGCATTCCCTGTAGTCGGAGTAACTTCCCCTACTTTCTTTGGCCTCGAAGTGGGAAACCGCTACGACGTGGCCATCCCCATCTGCGCGGACCGTTTGATGGCGGAAGATGGACGGGGCCGGATTCCAATGCCCGCCGGGTGGTGGCTATCGATGATCGGACGCCTCAAGCCGGGGTGGACTGTCCAGAGTGCCTCCGCACATCTCCGTGCCCTCTCGCCAGGAATCATGCGAGCTACTCTGCCGCCTGGCTACAACCCCGACGTAGCAAAGAAATATCTCGCCAATAAGCTGGTCGCCCTCGAAGCGGGCACCGGAGTCTCAGAACTGCGAGAACAGTATGAACGTCCGCTGTGGCTCCTCATGGCGACCACCGGGTTGGTGTTACTGATCGCCTGCGCCAATCTGGCCAATCTGCTGCTAGCGCGTGCTTCGGTGCGGGAACCGGAGATCGCCGTCCGCCTCGCTATCGGCGCGTCGCGATGGAGGCTGGTGCGTCAGCTTCTGGCGGAATCTCTGCTACTCGCCGTGGCCGGCGCCGCGCTCGGCGCGGGTGTAGCGTTCGCGCTGAGCCAAGCGCTGATCGGCTTCATCAGCACTCCTGGCAATCCGATCTTTGTGGACGCACGGCTGGACTGGCGAGTCCTCTCGTTTACCGCTGCCCTGGCCGTGGTTACTTGCATCCTCTTCGGCCTGGTGCCGGCCTTGCGAGCGACTTACCTGGCGCCCTCCGCCGCGATGCGTTCCGGAGGCCGCAGCACGACAGCCGGGCGGGAACGGGCGAGCCTACGCCGGACCCTTGTCTCCACCCAGGTGGCGCTATCCCTTGTCTTGCTCTTCGGCGCTTTACTGTTCGTCCGCAGCTTGCATAATCTACTGACTGTCGACGCGGGATTTCAATCGCAAGGGATACTCGCCGTCAATATCGATTTCGCCAAAATGCGGTATCGGGAGGACCGCCGCTTCACGGTTTATCGTGAATTATCCGAACGATTGTCCGCCATTCCGGGTGTCGTTTCCGTAGCCCAGGTTTCATTTACTCCGATGAGTGGCAGCACTTGGAATAACGTGATTGGCCCGGACGATTCGGCCGCGTTGAACAGCGACAAGCTCTCGTTCTTCAACCTCGCCGGTCCAGGCTATTTCCGGACGATGGGCACGCGACTGATGGCCGGGCGCGAGTTTGATGCCCGCGACACGCGCTCCGCGCCAAGAGTGGCCATCGTGAACGAGGTGTTCGCGCGCAGGTTCTTTAGCGGCGCCAATCCGATAGGCCACACGTTCCATATGGGAGCAGAAGCCGGCCAACCGGAAAAACTCTTCCAGATCGTTGGATTTGTGGAGAACACTAAATACCTCCAACTGCGCGAAGAGTTCAAACCCATCGCTTACTTCCCCATCGAACAGAACGAGCATCCGGGCCCAGACGCCACATTTGTTTTGCGCATCGCCGGGTCACCAGAGCGATTTCAGAACGGCGCTAAGGCGGCAGTGGGTGCGATGAGTTCGGCGATGGGCGTTGCGTTCCATCCCTTCTCCGCGCAACTGGATGAGTCTCTGTTGCGTGACAAGCTGATGGCAACCCTTTCGGGAGGCTTCGGATTCCTCGCTGGCCTGCTCGCCACACTGGGGCTCTACGGTGTGATCGCTTACGGGGTTGCCCGGCGGCGCAATGAGATTGGTGTACGCATGGCCCTTGGCGCTGACCGCCACCACGTCATTCGCCTTGTGCTTCGAGAGGCAGTCACGTTGATTGGTGTCGGCATCGCGGCCGGCATCCCGCTGGCGTTGTGGGCAGGCAAAGCAGCTTCCACGCTCCTCTTCGGCCTTGCCGCGCATGACGCCGTCTCACTGCTGGCAGCCGCTGCGCTGCTTACGCTCATTGCCCTCATCGCCAGCTACGTGCCCGCCCGGCGCGCCGCCGGCCTCAACCCGATTACGACTCTGCGAAACGAATAAGTAGGCTCCCCTTCTGTTCGGGAATCTTAACGAAAAGTGTTGACGAATTCCAGCGGTTGTTTTAAACTCCGGTTTAGAACGTCTGTTTGAATTCATGCCATCTCCAGTTTCAGACCGCCACGACGAAACCCGGCTTAAACTCATTGATGCCGCTGGTGAAGTCTTCGCCGAAGGCGGCTATCAGGCCGCCACCGTGCGCGACATCTGCGCCCGCGCCGGCGCCAACGTCGCCGCCATCAACTACCACTTCGGCGACAAGCTGGGCCTATACACCGAAGCGCTGAAACGTGCCGTCGTCAAAGCGGAGCGCCCGGCCTTCGAAGCGTTATCCGCCTCCAATGATCCTGAGCAGGATCTGCGGCGCTTCCTGCTCCTCATGTTCCGCCAACTGCATCGGGACGACCGCCCTGCCTGGTGCACTAAAGTCATGGCGCACGAACTGGCACAGCCGACTGCGGCCCTCGCCGTCGTAGTGGAACACGTCATCCGGCCCAACTCGCGCGTCCTCCGCGGCATCGTCGGCCGCATCCTCGGTCTTCCGGAGGATCATTGTCAAACTCGGCTGTGCGTCCACAGCGTCATCGGCCAGGTAGTGCACTACGCACATGCCGGCCCGGTGATCGCCCTGCTCTGGCCTGACTGGAAAATGACTCCCGAAGCCGTGGACGAAATCGCCAGCCACGTGGCTGAATTCTCGCTCGCGGCCATGCACTCAATCAAACGGAAAGCTCAATTGACAACTCCCAAACCCACCAGGAGATCGAAGTGACTGACCAGCCAGCGACGGAACAGAAACCCGGTACGGCCTACAAACCCGCCGGCCTCACTCAGACGGCAGCCACTGAGAACGGTAAGAGCCGCGCACCCATCATCCGCATCGTCGTGCTACTCGCGCTGGCAGTAGGCGGCTATTTCATTTGGAAGTACGTCAAGGGCCCCGAGATTCCCGCTGGACTGGTTCAGCTTAGTGGAAGAATTGAAGGCGATGATTCCTCGGTGGCCAGCAAAACCAGCGGCCGCATCCTGGAAATCCACTTCCGCGAAGGCGACCTGGTGAAGCAAGGCGACATCATTGCCGTGCTGGATGAAGATCAGATTCGCGCCCGTGAGAATCAGGCGCAGGCGGCCGTGGCCCAGGCCCAGTCCCGGGTTACTTCCGCCCAACAACAGATCGCCGTGCTGCAGCAGCAGCTAGTCCAGTCGAAGCTACAATCGGCCCAGTCTGGCGAGGACTCGGCTGGGCGTGTGCGGCAGGCCGAATCCGAACTCGCCGCCGCGCAGGCTGATCTGGTCCAACAGGAATCGAATCTGAAACTGGCCGAATTCGACCGCGAAGCGTATACGCGGTTGGCCAAGACCGGTGCCGTCTCTGAACGCCAGGGTAAGGAGGCAGTCAGCCGCGCCGACGCCCAGGCAGCCGCCGTAGCCGCCACCCGCCGTCGCGTGGAAGCCGCGCAGGGCGCGGTCACTCTTGCCAAATCCAGCCAGTCTAACGCGCCCATCCGCAATGCGCAGTCCGCCGGCGTGGAAAGCCAGATCGTGCAGCAGAAGTCTGAAGTCACCACCGCGCAATTCCAGTTGACGCAGGCGAAGGCCCAACTGGCTGAAGCACAGGCCAATCGCCAGGACCTCACCATCCGCGCGCCCTTCGAGGGCGTCGTCGTCACCCGCAACGCGGAACCCGGGGAAGTGGTCTCCGCCGGAACCTCGATTGTCACCATCGTCGACCTCAACAAAGTCTATTTGCGCGGCTATATCCCCGAAGGTCAAATCGGCAAGGTTAAAGTGGGCCAAGTGGCGCGGGTCTTCATCGATTCCGACGTCAACAAGCCGCTCGAAGCCTACGTCTCCCGCATCGATCCGCAAGCGACTTTCACGCCTGAGAACACTTACTTCCGCAACGATCGCGTGAAGCAAGTAGTCGGCGTGAAGTTACAACTCAAAACCGGCGCCGGCTTCGCCAAACCGGGCATGCCCGCTGACGGCGAAGTCCTCGTCCAGGGTGACACCTGGCCGCCTCATGTCAAGCAGCAATAGCGGATTCGACTAACCGCCATGAGCACAGCCCTTGTACATCCACCCGGCGCGGCGTCGCCCAACGGTGGCACTCAGATCGCGGTTTGCGTTGAGAACCTCCGGAAGAACTATGGCTCGCTGGAGGCAGTCCGCGGCGTCTCGCTGGAAGTGAAAGAGGGCGAGATCTTTGGTCTCATCGGACCCGACGGCGCTGGCAAGACCACTACTTTCCAGATCCTCGGTGGAGTCATGGCTGCCACTTCCGGCATCGCCAATATCTACGGCAAACCGTCGCGCGATGCCCGCGCTCTGGTCGGCTACCTCACGCAAGCCTTCAGCCTGTACCCTGACCTCACCGTCGCGGAGAACATCCGCTACGCCGGCGACCTTCGCCGCGTGCCCCGTGATGAGATCAAGCGGCGTGCCCAGCAGTACCTGTCGATGTTCGACATGGACCGCTTCGTGGATCGCCTGGCAGCCCGTCTCAGCGGCGGCATGAAGCAGAAGCTCTCCCTTGTCGCGGCACTCGTCGCACAGCCGCGCATCCTGCTGCTCGACGAACCCACCACCGGTGTCGATCCTGTGTCACGCCGCGAATTCTGGGATACCCTCGCGCACCTCGCCTCAAGCGGCCTTACCATTGTCGTCGCCACCCCGTATCTGGACGAAGCGGAGCGCTGCCATCGCGTCGCCCTCATGCACTTGGGACAGATTCACGAAACCGGAACGCCGGCCGAACTGCGCCGCGGCTTGGGCATGAAGCGCCTCGAACTACGCGCCGCCCATCTCGGCGAAGCAGAAGAGAAACTTACTCCCACCAGTGCCGCCAGTGAAATCGCCGACGTACAGCGCTTCGGCGACCGCCTCGACGTTCTGGTTCGGGACGTCGACCGCGGCCGCCAGGCCATTCAGAACCAGATTCCCGCGGAGGACATTCACGACATCCGTATCGGCGACCCTACGCTCGAAAATACCTTCGTCGCTACACTCCGGTCCCTCGGCCAGGAGCTGCACGCGCCTCCCTACCCGGGTACCCATTCCCATAGCGAACTGCGGGGACAAGTAGCCATCGATGCCCGTAATCTCACCAAACGCTTTGGCGATTTCACGGCCGTCAAATGCATCGATGTCCAAGTGAAGTACGGCGAGATCTACGGCTTGCTGGGAGCCAACGGCGCGGGCAAAACAACCGCCATCAAGATGCTCTGCGGTCTGCTGGAGCCGACGCAGGGGCAGATGACTCTCGCCGGTGAAAGTGGAAGCCTGCGCTCGCGCGATGTTCGCGAAGGCATCGGTTACATGTCGCAGAAGTTCTCTCTCTACGACGATCTGAGCATTGATGAGAACCTGGAATTCTTCGGCGGCGTCTATGGAGTGCCCCCTGAGGAACTCCAGGAAAAGAAGAAATGGGTGCTGGCCTTCTCCGGTCTCGAAGGTAAGCAGCAGATGATCACCGGAACGCTCCCCGGCGGTTGGAAGCAGCGCGTCGCGTTCGGCGCCGCCATCATGCACGAGCCGGGCGTTCTGTTCCTCGACGAACAGACCTCTGGCGTGGACCCTCTAGCCCGCCGCGCCTTCTGGCGGATGATTAACAAACTCGCCGACATGGGCACCGCTATTTTGGTCACCACTCACTATTTGGAAGAGGCCGAGCAGTGCAACCGCTTGGCCTTCATGGTGGCCGGAGAAATCGTCGCCCAGGGAACCCCCAGCGGCGTCAAGCAGCAGCAGGGCGGCCATCTGCTGGAGTTCATCGTCGATCAGCCTCAACTGGCCGCCGACACACTCAAGGAGACAATGGACCGCTGGCGCGTCTCGCTCTTCGGCTACCGTCTCCACGTCATCACCGACGACGATGCCGCGCCGGCCATCGCCGCCGTCACGGCACAACTACAGCAGGCCGGCGTCAATGTAGAGCACGTCACTGAGGAAACCTATTCGCTCGAGGACGTGTTCATCGCGGTGGTCGAGAAAGCCCGTGCCCGCGGGAAGTTTGCCCAGGAGGAATAATGTTCCGCCGAATATTTGCCCAAGCCCGTAAGGAACTCACGCAGATCGTGCGCGATGGCCTCGCCCTTGCCCTCGCCCTTGTTCTGCCGCTCTTTCTCCTGCTCCTGCTGAGTAACTGCATCTCACTCAGCGTCACTGATCTCCCGCTGATCGTTCAGGACTTCGATAACTCCGGTGCGTCCCGCGGTTACATCGACGCTTTTCGCGCGTCGGTCACGTTCCGCGTCATCTCCTGGCCAACGGATCGCGCGCCTGAGGAGGCCCTGCGGTCCAGCTACGCCCGCGGCGCGCTCATCATCCCAGAGCACTTTGGACGCGACATGGCCCGCGGTAGAACGTCCAATGTTCAACTCTTGATTGACGCCGCCGATGCTAATACGGCCAAGCTGATCGGCGGTGACGCCGCCCAGATCAACCGCGCCTTCGTCCAGCAGAACTCCGGCGCTGCCACCCCGAACATTGTCAACTCCCAGATTCGCCTTTGGTTCAATCCCGGACGGGTGTCGAATAAGTTCTATGCACCAGGCATCTTCGTCCTCGGCATCTCTATGTTCCCTCCCCTGCTCGCCTCACTGGCCATGGCCAAGGAGGGCGAACAGAAGACCATTCTGCAGGTCTACGTCTCTAGTATCTCGGCCCACGAATTCCTACTTGGGAAGATACTCGCGTTCGTCGTCATCGCGCTTGCTGAATGGCTCCTCTCGCTGACCGTGCTGCTCACCGTCTTCGGCCTGAAGATCGTGGGCGACCCCAGCGTGTTGATCGTCGCCACTCTTCTGTACGCCTTCTGCGTGGCTACGTTTGGCACCATGGTGGGGGCAGCCATACCGAATCAGGCGGCAGCCATACAAGCGGTGGCCCTTGGAGGGTTCCTGCTCGTCTTCCTGCTCTCAGGACTGATCTTCCCAATTGAGAACATCCCTGCCGGCTTGCGCTGGATCTCAAACATCGTCTGGGGCCGCTATTACATCGCCATCGTCCGCGACGCGCTGCTGCAAGGCGGCGGGTGGGCCGCCATGTGGTTCAACGTGCTGATGATCGCAGTGATCGGATCTGTCTTCTACACAATCGCCTGGAGTAACATGCGCCGGATGCAGGTGAAAGCATGACTTCCAACCTGGCCACTCCCAGTTTCTGGCGCCGTCTCCGCGTGCTCATCACCAAAGAGTTCAACCAGATCCGCCGCGACCGCCGTCTTGCCATCTCACTTATCGTGCCGCCCACGCTCCAACTCCTGCTGTTCGGATTCGCACTCGATTCCACGGTCTCCAACCTCCGCATCGGCGTCCTCGACGACAGCAAAACTCCCGAGAGCCGCGAGCTCATCGCCAACCTCACCGAAAGCAAAAGCTTCCGCCTCGGCGGCACCTACTTTGACGAACACACGCTGGAAAACGCCATCAGCCGCAGCGACATCGATGCGGGCGTCGTCATCCCTTACGACTTTGCCCGCGACGTGCAGCGCGGCCGCCCTACCACCATTCAGTTCATCCTCAATGCCGTGAACGCAAACACCGCCTCCATCGCGCAAGGCTATGCCCAAGGCGTTATGGCAACGTACAATCGCTCCCTGGCCGCGCACGGCATTCGTCCTCAAATCCGCACCGTCGCGGCGGACCCCAGCCGCAAGGGCTCGGTTGCGCTCACGCCTGCGTATCTCTTTAATCCAGGCCTTATCAGCGCATGGTTCATAGTCACAGGCACGTTTGGGACACTCCTCGTCCTTAATGGATCCCTGGTGGCGTCCACGGCCATGATCAAGGAGCGTGAGCGAGGCACGGTCGAACAACTGCTGATGACGCCCGCAGGCACCACGGAGATCATCGTCGCTAAGATCACGCCGTTGTTTGTCCTTCTCAACGGCATGGTCTTCCTCGCCCTCGCCCTCATCCGCGTCGTCTTCAATGTGCCCATCCGCGGCAGCATGCTGATGGTGTTCGGCGGAGCGTCACTCTGCCTCCTCTGCGGCATCGGCATCGGAACCTTCATCGCCACGTTCACACGTTCCGCGCAACAGGCACAGCTGCTCAGTTTCTTTGTCAACCCTCCTCTGGCGACACTATCTGGCGCACTCACGCCGGTGGAGGCCATGCCGAAATTTCTCCAACCACTCACCGTCCTTAACCCCATACGCCATTTCGGAATCATTACCCGGGGAGTGATGCTGAAGGGAAGCACGCCCGCCGAACTCTGGCCTAACTTTGCCGCGCTCATTGTCTTCGCAGTGATCCTGGTTGGACTCAGCGTCCTCAGGTTCCGCAAGCAACTCGGCTAATCACGATTCGGAGATGAACAAGATATGAACTTCACACTCAACCATCTCGTGACAGGCGTTTGTGCCGTTCTGTCAGCAGGCGCCCTGGTGGCGCAGCAGAGCTCGTCCGGATCCGGCGCGCAGGCCGCACAGCTCAGCCTCTCCGGGCGCGCAGGCCAGAGCGGTTCCGTCACCGCGCAACAGTCCCCCGTCCCCGGCGCGACGCAAAGCGTCAATACGCTGAACGCCACTGTCTCGGTGCAGGGACCCTTCGGACAGAGCATGCTCTCAGACAAACCGCTGCAAGGAAAACTGTCCCTTCGCGACGCACTCCAACGCGGCCTCGAATACAACCTCGGCGCGGTGGGCCTCAACAACAGCGCGTCCCAGGCCCATGCCCAGGTCCGCCTGGCCCGCAGTCCCCTGATGCCGAATTTCAGCGGGGCGCTGCGCGAAGTCGTTCAACAGAACAACCTCGCCGCCCAGGGCCTGCGCGTGCCTTTCATTCCCTCGGTTGTCGGCCCTTATAACTACTTCGACCTGCGGGCTACCCTCAACCAAACTGTCGCCGACCTCACCGCACTGAACAACTACCGCTCTTCCCAGGAGAACTTTCGCGCCGCTCAGATGGCAGCCAAAGACGCCCGCGATCTCGTCGGCCTCGCCGTCGGCGGAGCCTACCTGCTGGTCATCTCCGCCCAAGCTCGCGTTGACTCCGCCAAAGTACAACTGGAAACCGCCAAGGCGCTCTACGAACAAGTCCGCCAGCGGCGCGAAGCCGGCCTCAACGCTCAAATCGACGCCAACCGCAGCCTGGTTCAGTTCCAAACGCAACAGCAGCGGCTAACCACCACGCAAAACGATCTCGCCAAGCAGAAGATCAACCTTTGCCGCATCATTGGCCTCTCACCCGACCCCGCTTTGCAACTGGCCGATAACATCACTTACTCTCCCGCGCCCGTCCTCACTTATGACGAAGCGCTGAAGACAGCCCTCGACAACCGCGCCGATCTGAAATCTGCCGAGGCCGCCGCCCGCGCCGCTGAGCGCGTTGTCGGCGCAGCCAAGGCTGAACGTCTCCCCTCGCTCGCCGTCTCCGCCGACTACGGCGCCATTGGAGTCAACCCATCTCAATCGCATGGCACATTCAATCTCACGGGTTCGCTCCGCATCCCCATCTGGCAGGGCGGCAAAACCGAAGGCGACATTGAGTTGGCGCAGGCCACACTCGCCCAGCGCCGTGCCGAACTCAGCGAAATCCGCGGTCGCATTCAAAGTGATCTGAAAGATGCCTACCTCGACTTGGAATCTGCCGCCAGCCAACTTCAGCTAGCGGAGAGCAACCAGAAGGTGTCACGCCAGAACCTCGACCTTACCCGTCAGCGCCTGGAGGCGGGCATCGCCGATTCCGTAGAGGTCACCCAGGCGCAGGAGACCACCGCCACCGCCGACCTCGACTACATCACCAGCCTCCTGTCGCACAATCTCGCTAAGCTATCTGTAGCCCGCGCGCTGGGCAACGTTGAAACTCGGATCACCACGTACCTCGCCATTCCCTAGAAACAGCCAATGACTAACAACAACTTTGATCTGGCCGCGTCAGCCAGCCAGGAGATGATCAACGAGGGGTTCCAACCCGATTTTCCTCCCGGCGTCGAGGAACAGTTGGCGGCCATCCGTTCCCAGGCGGCACAACCCGTCAACGGAGCCGTGCGCGACCTGCGGTCCCTGCTCTGGTCTTCCATCGACAACGACACCTCCCGCGACCTGGATCAAATTGAAGTGGCCGAACGCGTGCCCGGCGGCATTCAACTGAGAATCGCCATCGCCGACGTCGATTCCGATGTCGCCATAGGAACCCCCATCGATCAGCACGCCGCCGAACAAACCACGTCGGTCTACACCGGCATCAAAACTTTTCCAATGCTGCCGGAAGAGCTGTCCACAGACCTTACTTCGCTCAACCAGGACACTGACCGGATGGCGGTGGTTGTGGATTTAGTGGTCGGTCCTGATGGTGCGGTTTCGTCCAGTGGGATCTATCGCGCTCTGGTCCGCAATCAGGCGCAATTGACTTACAACGGTGTCGGGCCGTGGCTTGAAGGCAAAGCAGCGCCGCCGCCCAAGGTGGCAGCGTCCCCCGCTCTTGCGGCACAGTTACACCTTCAGGACGAAGCGGCGCAAATCCTGCTCGAGGAGCGGCACAGGATGGGAGCGCTGAACATCGACCGCGTCGAGGCCGAGGCCGTGCTCTCAGATGGTAAGGTGCAGAGCATCAATACGCGGCAAAAGAACCGCGCCAGTGAACTGATCGAGAATTTCATGGTGGCCGCCAACGGAGTGATGGCACGTACGCTAACGGAGGCCGGCGTCTCTTCCATCCGCCGGATCGTACGGACTCCTGAACGCTGGCCGCGTATCGTCGAACTCGCCGCGCAGTTGGGCGCAAAGCTCCCTGCCGAGCCCGATTCCAAGGCGCTCAGTGAGTTCTTGTCACAACGAAAGGCGGCCGACCCGGTTCACTACGCCGACCTTTCCCTGGCCGTGGTGAAGTTGATGGGTCCCGGCGAGTACGTTCTCGCGAAGCCTGGAGGCGATCAGCCCGGTCACTTCGCACTCGCCGCCCATGATTACACGCACTCCACGGCCCCCAACCGTCGCTTCGCCGATACCGTCACGCAGCGTCTCATCAAAGCCGTGATCGCCCACCAGCCCGCGCCTTATTCCGATCAGCAACTAGATTCAATCGCGAAAAACTGCACGCTGAAAGAAAATGCCGCACGCAAGGTGGAGCGCATCATGAACAAGCGCATGGCCGCAGTGGCCCTGCGCCCGCGCATCGGCGATACTTTCGCCGCCGTGGTAACGGGCGTCACGCCGAAGGGCGTCTTCGTGCGTGTCCTCAATCCGCCCGCCGAAGGATTGCTCACGGCAGGGCAACAAGGCGTCGACGTAGGCGACCAGTTGCGCGTGAAGCTAGTGAGTACCGATCCCGTGCGCGGATACATCGATTTCGCACGGACGCATTAAGGCGTTGCGCAGGCGAAGCTCGACGCTTCATTCGCGTCGCCCTTGCCGTCATACCGCGACACCTGTGGATAGGGGCACAGCGGGCGCGTCAGCTTCTTTGAAGGCTCGACACTCGACTTACCCGTTCCAATTAGCCGTTCCGGCGCGACACCCTTCTCTACCCACTGGTCCAGAGCGGTCAACACATCGTGCTCGGCATCGCTTTGCGGCGGTGCTCCGATGTTCCCGAAGTTATTCGGCCCATAGCCGCCGCCACAATGACCCATACCCGGAACCATGAACAAGCGATAGAAGTCCTGGATCGGCCGGGAAGCGTCTGTCCGTCCGTCCGGATACTTCGCCAAAAACGTGCGCACCTTCTCGTAGTAGTTGATCGAACTAAGCGGCGCAATGGCCGCGTCGCCCCAACCGTGATACTGAATCAGCTTGCCGCCATGCGCCCGGAACGACCGCAAATCGGGATTGATCGAATTGATCACTGCCCCGCCCTTTTCGTGACCCAAGGCCGCATCCCGCTCCATATCAAACGTGCGGAAATTCCACTTCGGATCTTCTAACACCGCCTGCCCATAAAACGTATTGCCGAACATGAATTGAATCGCCTTGTCCGGCTCGGCAGCCACAATCCACCCTGGCCACGAGCCCGGCGCGGCTTCCGTACCCGGCGCGTATCCTGGGAAAATCTGCTCGCCCGTCCGTGGATTCTTCGGTCCCGCGTAGATCTTCTTCAAGGAAGCCACTTGCTGCGCGGTGAGACAATCCGGGCCCTCCGCATCCTTGCAAGTGAGAACCGACGGATCGAAATGGCACGTCCGCGGATCTTCGATCAACCCATCTTTAACGCCGTCCAATGTGTCGCAAGCCGTCAGTGACGCCTTCTCAATCAACGGGAGTTTCGCCGCGGGAATCGCGCTGCCCGGTTCGGTGAGCAACGCCAGTTCATTCCACAGGAAGCCGGCAAACAAATGCGACCAGTCGTTCGCCGGCGCCCCGGCAACAATCCCATCGAAGTCTTCCGGGTACCGCTGCGCCTCCGCCAACGCCTCGCGCCCGCCATCGGAACAGCCAAAGAAGTAACTGCGTGCCGCTTCCTTGCTGTAGTAGGCCGCGATGATCGCCTTCGATTGCACGTTGGTCTGATGGAGCGCGCGGTAGCCGAAGTCGATCAGTTTCTCCGGATGTCCAATCGCCCAGGCCGCGCCCGCGCCACCCGCATGGCCGTCATCTGTACCCGCCGCCGCATATCCCCTCTGCACTCCGTAAGCGATGGATTGCACGGGAATCGCCCCCGCCCAGCCGCCATTGCCCACCTGTTCGTACTTCCCGTTCCAACCATGCACGGGCATCCACAATTCGAACTTAATCTCTGAGTCACTGGTGGGCCGGGCCACGGCTTTCACCACGCAGCGCGGCGGCACAGTCATCGCCGGCGCGCCCTGACCTGCCGGCACTGTGCCCTCCACAACCGCCGCCGACGCAATCGTCGTGTGCGACAGCTTCAACTCCATCAGCTTCCCGCACGCGTCCTGCCCCGCCGCGGCCGGAACCCACAATCCCGCGCACACGGCTGCCCATACCAACTTCATTCTCATGTTCATGCCGAACCCTCGCGTGTATACTAACGCAGAACTCGATCCTCCGCTCTTGCATCGGTTGAAACTAGTTCCACGTCGCGAACATGGCGACGCTGGCGCCCGTCATCACTACCACCGTCGTCCATCCCAGCCACTTCAGCCAAGGCGCATTCACACGGCTTCCCATCACCTTGCGATTGCTGGTCAGCAGCAGCACAATCACAATCAATGGAGGCGCCAATACTCCGTTCAACACTGCCGACCAGAACAACATCGCCACGGCGTTTATGCCGGCATAATCCAGGCCCAGCCCGAGCAGCAAACCCACCGCGATCACGCCGTAAAACTGCGGCGCGCGGTTCGGCTGGTCCGCCAGTGACCCCTTCCACACCGCCGCCTCGGAGACCGCATACGCGCTGGACCCTGCCAGCACCGGCACCCCCAGCATCCCCGCGCCGATCAAACCCACGCTAAACAGCCAGTACGCTCCCGCCCCGGCCATTGGACGGAGCGCCTCCGCCGCATCCTGAGCCGTGGAAATTTCCGTCTTGCCATGCGCATGCAAAGTCGCCGCCGTCGTCAGAATGATGAAATACATGATGAGGTTCGAAAACAACATCCCCGCGATGACATCGTTCCGCGACTTGCGCAACTCGGCTTTGGTCGCGCCCTTCCGCGACTCCACAGTCAATTCGCCCTGTTCAATCTCCTCCTCCACTTCTTCCGAAGCCTGCCAGAAGAATAGGTAGGGCGAAATCGTAGTCCCGAAAATTCCCACCAGCGTCGCCCAATATCGTCCTGTCCACTCCACGTGTGGAACCACCGTCGCGTGAAGGACGGCTGCCCAATCCGGCTTGGCCATGAAAGCCGCCACTACGTAGGCGAACAACACCAGTGTCAGCCATTTGAAAATGCGGGCGAGCTTCTTATAGGAAGACCAGATCAGAAACGATCCGATCAACAGAGCGTAGACCGGAGTCCAGTACATGCTACCGATCCCCGTCACCATTTCCGTCACCTTCGCCATGCCGCCAAGATCGGCGCCAATATTTACGGTGTTCGCCGTCACCAGCAGAGCGCATGCCGCCCAGAGCACCCAGCGGGGGTAGTTTTGCTTGATCACCGCGGCCAGCCCCTGGCCTGTCACCATGCCCAGCCGGGCGCACATCATCTGAACCGCCGTCATCAGAGGGAATGAGAACAGCGCAGTCCACAGGGGCGCGTACCCAAACGCCGCGCCCGTCACGGAATAAGTGGAAACTCCCGATGGATCGTCGTCCGCGGCCCCCGTTATCAGGCCCGGCCCGAGGCTTCCGAAAAAGCTCCCGAACCGGTTCCGCCGGACGCCATGTTTCTTCTTTGCCTTGATTGCCAAACGCGCCCCCCTCCTGATGTCCTTGCACGAGACGTACCAACCTCGTCGCCGGGTGTATACTAGCGCAGAAACGGAGGGGACCACCTGGGATGAAAGTTACGGCAATCGTCATTCTTGCCGCCACCCTCAGCTGTCTCCACGCCCAGGAAGGCTTCCAGATCGTCGAGCGATGTACGGCCTGCCACAGCGGCGCGAAGCCCGCGGCCGGACTCAACCTCACCAACCGCCCCGGTGCCCTCGCCGGCGGACGCTCCGGTCCCGCTCTTATCCCACAGGACGCCGCCGCCAGCCGCATCTATCAAATGGCGGCCGCCGGCAAAATGCCTCCCGGTTCACCGCTCTCGAAGGCGGAACTCGCGTCACTGAAATCCTGGATCGACGCCGGAGCCGAATGGCGCAAGACCGAGAGTAAGCGTGCCGGCCCCGATTGGTGGTCGCTACAACCGTTGAAGCCGCCGGCCGAAGACTCCATCGACGCCATACTTACTAAGCGCCTCGCCGCCAAGGGTCTCGCGCTCTCCCCGCCGGCATCCCGCGCCATCCTGCTCCGCCGCGCCACCTTCGACCTTCACGGTCTTCCCCCAACGCCGGAGGAGATCGCCGACTTTGACAGGGACAAGTCCCCGCAAGCCTGGGATCACGTGATTGACCGCCTGCTGGCATCGCCCCGGTATGGCGAGCGTTGGGCGCGCCACTGGCTCGACGTCGCCCGCTTCTGTGAGAGCCAGGGTTATGAGCGCGACAAAGTCCGCACCAACATCTGGCAATACCGCGACTATCTCATTCGCGCCTTCAACAACGACAAACCCTATCCTCAGTTCGTTCGTGAACAACTCGCCGGAGACGTTCTAACCCCAGTTACTCTCGACGGCATCGCCGCCACCGCCTTCCTCGTCGCCGGACCGTGGGATGAGGTGGGCAACGAACAGCAAAGCGCCATCATGAAGGCGCGCGTTCGCGAAGACGAATTCGAAGATCTGATCGGCACTGTCAGCCAGACCTTCCTTGGCCTCACCACCAACTGCGCCCGCTGCCACGATCACAAATTCGATCCCATCGCCCAGCGTGACTACTACGGCATGAAGGCGTTGTTCTCCAGCGTCGCGCCCGCTGACCGCCCCTTTGAAACTCCTCAGGATCGTCAGCACCGCATCGCGATGCTGAAACCCCACCGGGAACGCATGGAGCAGTGGGACCACCAGATTGCAACCCTCGAAGGCGCTCCCGCCGAAACGCGCCCCGACGCCCGCTTCACCTTCAACTACGATGCCCGCGACAACGCCGGCAGCCTTCACGGAGAACTGCGCAACGGTGCCCGCGTTGAAAACGGCAAGCTCATCCTGGCTAAACCCGATCAGTCTGTGCGCTTGCCCGACGTCGCCAGCGAGTGGCGTGAGAAAACCTTCGAGGCCTGGGTGAAACTCGCCGACGTCAAGCGCCACGGCCAACAGATCGTCTCTTTTGCAGATCCCTTTGACCGCATCACCGACGGCCTTCAATTCGGAACACGCGGTAAGCCGCGTTGGGGAACCGATTCCGAATACGACTACCGCACCCACTTGCCTGAAGGTCCCGATGAAACCAGCAGCGCTGCCTTCGTCCACGTCGCCGCGGTTTGGTCTGCAGACAATTCAATTCGCATCTACCGCGATGGTGTCCTCACCCACTCCTACACGCCGGAACTGAACGGTGGCAAAGGAACTCTTCAGACCTTTCCCGCCGAGTTCTCCCATCTCACGATAGGAGGAAACACAGTAGGCGAAATCGACGAGATCCGCCTCTACAGGCGCGCCCTCACGGCATCTGAGATCGCCCAGACATTCGCCAAAGGAACAGCGCCCTATACTGGCATCGGGCTCGCCGAACGAACCCGCCTCATCGCCGAGCAACTGGCCTATCGCAAAGCCAACATCGATACAATCCCGCAAGTACCCACGATCTTCGCCTTTCACGCACTGCCGCCGCAGCCAATCACAGTCCTCGATCGCGGCGATCCGGCCAAGCCTCGCGATCCTGTCAACCCTGGCTACATGACGCTCCAACTGACCACCAACGCGCCGGACCCGGAGCGCCGCCTGACCTTCGCGAACTGGATCGTCCAGCAGCCCATCGCCGCCCGCGTCATGGTCAATCGCGTCTGGCACTATCACTTCGGCCACGGCGTCGCCGGCACTCCCAACGACCTCGGCTTCAACGGCGAAGCCCCCTCGCACCCCGAGCTACTCAATTACCTGGCCGCGCGCTTCGGCACCGAAGACGGCTGGAGCCTGAAGAAACTCCATCGCCGCATCATGCTCTCCGCCGCCTACCAACAGTCCGGCCACTACAACGAAACCGCCGCTGCGCAGGATCCCGAGAATCGCCTCTTATGGCGTTTCCCACCGAAGCGCCTGGAAGGCGAAGCCGTCCGCGACACCATGCTCTCCATCACCGGCATGCTCAATCCTGAGATGTATGGCGAGAGCTTCCAGCCCTTTGACATCGTGATTGCCAACTCGCACTTTTACAACCTTAAGGACTCCGATGAGCCCGCCTTGCGCCGCCGCACCATCTATCGTATGAATGTCCTCTCCGCTCGCCTCCCACTCCTCGAATCTCTCGACTGTCCCGATCCCTCCATGCGCGCCCCGGCGCGCCCCGTCACTACCACGCCCCTCCAGGCACTTGCACTGATGAACAACTCCTTCGTGATGCGCTACGCCGGGCACCTCGCCCGTAGGGCGGAACAGGAAGCACCCGGCACGCTGCCCGATCAGATCCGTCTCGTCTATCGCCTTGCCCTCGCGCGCGATCCATCGGCAACCGAACTCAATGAGGCGCAGGCACTCGCCCATCGCCAGAGCCTCACTTCCTGGTGTTGGACCATGCTTAACTCCAACGAATTCGTCTATGTGGAGTAAGTGATGAACACGCGCCGCTCATTCCTCTTGGATGTTACTGGCCTCGGCTCCGTCGCGCTCGCCTGGCTGACGCAGCGCGACGCGCCGGCCGCCTCCAACTCCCCATACGCGCCGAAACCGACCCACTTCCCGCCCAAGGCCAAACGCGTCATCCAGGTCTTCTGCTGCGGCGGCGTCAGCCACATCGACACACTCGACTACAAACCCGAACTTGTGCGCATGGACGGTAAGGCCATGACCGGAAAAGGCGAAGTGGATACCTTCTTCGGCAAGCCCGGCAACCTCATGAAGAGTCCGTGGGCCTTCCACCAGTACGGGCAATCCGGCCACTGGGTAAGTGACTTACTGCCCCACCTCGCGCAGCGTGTTGACGACATGACGTTCATCCATTCCATGGTGGCCCAAAGTTCCAATCACACACCCGCCACCTTCCAGATGAACACCGGCTTCCAGCGCAACGGCTTCCCTTGCCTCGGCGCCTGGCTCAGCTATGGTCTCGGCTCTGAGAACGAAGATCTCCCCGCCTTCATCGTCCTTCCCGATTCGCGCCAGCTGCCCGCTGGAGGCTCCATCAACTGGACCTCCGGCTTTCTGCCGGCCGTCCACCAGGGTGTCGCCTTCCGTACTAAAGGCGAAGCCATTGTCGACCTTGAAACGCCCTCGGATATCGCACCGGCGCGCCGCACCGACGAGATGGAATTCCTCCACCGCCGCAATGAGGAACACCTCGCCGCGCACCCTGGCGATTCCATGCTTGAAGCCCGCATCCACGCCTACGAACTCGCCGCCCGCATGCAAACCAGCGTGCCTGAAGTGACGTCGCTCGACTCCGAACCCGCCCACATCCAACAGCTCTACGGTCTCGATTCCCCGATCACTGAAGGCTTCGGCCGCAACTGCCTGCTCGCCCGCCGCCTCCTCGAACGGGGCGTCCGCTTCGTCCAGCTATTTCACGGCGGCGCCTTTGGCTCCCCCCGCATCAACTGGGACGGTCACGAAGACATCGTCGATAACCACAGTAAGCAAGCCGCCGTTCTCGACAAACCACTGGCGGGACTTCTCGCGGACTTGAAACAGCGCGGCATGCTGCACGACACGCTAGTCGTCTTCAACACCGAGTTCGGCCGTACGCCCATCACCCAAGGCTTAGGAGAAAAGGGTCGCGACCACCACCCTAACGCCTTCACGTGTTGGATGGCCGGCGCCGGCCTACCCGCCGGAACGTCCTATGGCGCGAGCGATGAGATCGGCTGGGGCGTCGCCCAAAACCCGGTCACGGTTTACGATTTCCACGCCACCATCCTCCACTTACTCGGCCTCGATCACAAACGGCTTACTTACTACCACAACGGAATTCGCCGCCGCCTGACAGACGTTCACGGCGTCGTGGTCGAAGGAATGCTGGCATAGAACACCACTAGACGACCTCGATGAGGTCGGGCTTGATAATCGCCCGCGCGGGATCCAATTCCGCCGCGGGTACGAGAAGCTCCATCTTGACAAGTGGCCCGAAGTCGAAGAAGAGCGAGCGGTAATGGAACGTCCGAATCAGCGAGTCGAAGCCCTGTTTGGCGAGCAGACCGTGCAGGTAGGCAGCGCAGTAGACGTTGTCCATTTCCAGCAGACAGGCCACGTGATCGCGATGGCGGTGCCGAAAACGCCACTCGGCGACGATGTCGAATCCGAAAGCGACTGCCATTGCCAATCCAGGAAAGCCAAAGACGGCAAGTCGAAGATCCAGGTATCTATCGGCCACCGGAAAGCCGGCACCGAATACGGCAAGCAGGGCCGTCGTTAGTATCAGAGATTGGAGGGGAATAACGCCCCCTGCCGGCGGTAACACGCCGTGAGGCAAATTCCGGCTTAAGCGACCTCGGCCGCTGAACAGACTGCATGCGCCAAAGCTGAGAGCGACGATTAAGACGGCTATCAAAAATAGGTCGATGGGTGATTGCGTTAACCATACAAGAGACGCTAAAACCGACTTTAGCGGCGATAGGAAAGTAATTATGGCGTAGGCCCAAAGGACGGGGAGAATCCCTTGCGGGAATGCGGGTAGAGTCAACACGGGGATCGATTCCTGCCCGGCGTCGATAAGCGCCGCCTGCTGGCGAAGGGAGAACCTCCACACAAGCAATGCGATGGCGGCCAACCAAATTAGGTCCCCCACAACACTCCCAAAGGAGAGGCCAGTCGCCGGGACAGATTTGTAGGCCAGTCCAAATGCTCGCCACACGGCGTCGTGCAGGAGGATCACGCAGAATCCGTTACCCAGGCCCCAGCGGGAGATGAGCCGGCCAAGGAGGTACGTCAACGCCGTGCCGGCGCTCAGAGTCGCTATGGTGGACAGGACAAACAGAGGTCCAGGATGGGTTACAAAAACTACACCACCTGGCGGGCTGGCATTTTGCAGGGCTATCGCGATTGTAAATGCCTGGAATAGAGCGAACCCGAATCCGAATCGAATCGCGAGCGCATTTAGCTTCGCTCGCCCGGCACTCCCGCCTCGACGAAGCTTTCGGGTGATTGGAAATACGAACGACGATAACTCAATGAAGACGAAGCTGCCAACAAGGGGCGTAACTCCGAGGGCCATGACGCCGAAGCGGAACGCCCCATTCCAATGTTCCAGGCCGATGCTGTTCACGGCAAGGACAGGAAGCAGAGCGGCAAGCTCCAAAACGGCGAGCAGCGCCAGCGTGACAACGATCCTCATCCACTTACTGCCTGCAAACACGGAAGTTCCAACCATGGTTACCTCACAGGGGGCACGCGGTGCCGTGCCCGGCCATTCTCTCCCGTGGAAGCAGCATTCTTGGGATTAGCCGAGATCCTCATCTTGGATTCGACGTTGGAGGAAAGCGTACAACAACCATGCCGCTTCTGGCAATAGGGTGAAAATAGACTAAGTAAATTTTCGTGCCCCGAACGATTGACGCCGCGCCCAGAGTGGAATAACCTACCGGGATATGTCCAGTCCACTATCACGACGCGACTTCGTTGGTCGCGGAGCCGCCGCGGCCGCCGCCCTTGCCGGAACAGGCTCCCTTTTTGGCCTGCCGCCGCTTGCTGACGGCGAAACCCTCGTGCCCTTCCTCACTCCGCAAGGGATCAGTGCGGAGCGGCCCATGGTGCAGTGGGACCAGCTAACGTCATGGATCACGCCTACCAAGGAGTTCTTCTTCGTGGGCCACTATGGCTATCCCGAAACGAAGGCCGAGGGCTGGACGCTGGACGTCGGCGGCTTCGTACATAAGCCCCGCACTTTCACTCTCGACGAATTGAAGAAGCGCCCCCGGCGCGAGTACACAGCGACGCTGGAATGTTCCGGAAACGGCGTCTCGGCGGGCTTTCTTGGCGGCATCGGCAATGCGAAATGGGGAGGCACACTGCTGGCCCCGCTGCTGAAGGAATGTGGCGTCAAACCCGAAGGCATTGAGGTCGTGTTCTTCGGCAAAGACTCGGGTACGGAGAAGCTCCGCGGCGCCGAGTATGTCCAAAACTTCGGCCGCAGCCTGTCACTCGCCGACGCGATGAAGGACAACATCTTACTTGCTTGGGAGATGAACGGAGAAACACTCGACAATAAACACGGGGGCCCGCTCCGCCTGATCGTCCCCGGCTGGTACGGAGTCGCCTGGACGAAGTGGATGGACCGCATCGAGGTTCACGACCGCCGTTTTGAGAGCCGCTTCATGGGCCGCGACTACGTCACCATCCGCGGCGAGAAACGTGGTGACCAGACCATCTGGCGCGAACTCTCCGTCGGCAAGATGAATCTTAAATCGATCGTTGCCCGGGTCACCAAACGCCAGGATGGAACTCTCACCGTCACCGGAGCCGCCTGGAACGACGGCACTCCGCTCAAGTCGGTAGAACTGAAGATCGACGACGGCCCCTGGGTCGCCACCCGACTCGGCGAAGGGATGAAGGCCGACCACTGCTGGAAGTTCTTCACTTACGAATGGAAGAACGCCGCCCCCGGCGAACACACGCTTGTATCCAGGGCCACCGACGCCAAGGGCGCACAACCCGCCGCCGACGACCAACTCATCGCCATGAAAAAGACTTACTGGGAAGCGAACCAGCAATACGCCCGTAAGATCAAGTTGTAGTGTGTCCCACCGCCACCCGCGACAACCAGTGACACTGTAATCCAGTCAGTTTACGGTTAAATTGTGACCTTGAGGATTACCCTATGGAGGACATCCTTCCCGAGGTTGGCCTATCCGTCACATCTACCGCGAAGGCTCTTGGTGTCTCGCGCCAGATGGTTCATGACATCCTGGCCGGGCGCAAGGCGCTGTCCGCCGTCATGTGCCTAAAGGTATCCCGCTTGTTTGGTAGTACACCGGAATTCTGGATGCGTCTCCAGGCAGATTACGACCTTAAAAAGGCGGCGCAAATAAGAAAGTTATGGAGCGCGTCGCGCGGATCGTACCGGTCAAATCACCCGCCGAACTCCGCCCCTGATAGAACTGCGGCTCCCGATCACTTTCTCTTCCACCTCCCCACGCGCACGCCCGTAAGATCAAGCTGTAGTGTGTCCCGCCGCAGGCTTCGCCGGGTTCTTTCGACACGCTCGCCACGCAGCGCCAAACTGTAAGTCCGTGACTTGAGGCAACAATCAGGCTGGCCCTCAAACTGCCTTCATACCGCCGAATGCGGCATACATACGTTCTCTTTGCTTTCTCGCTGTGTATTCTTCCCTCTCACGCGGCCGCACCTCCCGCGATTCGCGACGGAATCCGAATCGCCGGGCCAGCAGTGGTCCGTGCCGCGGCATTCGATGGTAGTGGCAATCTTTATCTAGCCGGAACCACGGATGGACTCAGCGGTTCTCCACATCGCACGGTCTTTGGACCGGCGCCAAGCGGACATGTCTTCGTAATGAAGATCGCACCCTCACGCCAGGAGATTCTCTACACAGCCGAGTTCGGAAGCTCTCAGTCCGACGATTTTGGCGCGTTCGCGGTGGATCCCTCAGGCGCGGCCTATCTCGCTGGATTCAGTGGCGCCAGCGATTTCCCCGTCACACCCGGTGCGTACCAAAGACATGCAGCCGCGGGCGGTCCTTTCATCCTGCAGTTAGACAATTCCGGCGCGAGGCTTGTCTATTCCACGTTCTTGGATCAAAGCCCACACACACGCATCAACTCCCTTGCCTTGAACGCCGCCGGAAATGTCTACCTGGCGGGCGAGACAGACGGACTCACATACCCGACAACCTCCCAAGCCTACCAGCGCAGTGCCCCGGCGGACTGGTCGAACTACTACACGGTTGGGTTCGTTACGGAGCTTCAACTGGACGGCTCGGGACTGGTGTTCTCAACCTTGTTCGGCGGCACTAGTGGCCGCGACACGATCAGTTCGGTCACTGTGGCATTCGACGGCACCGTCAACATAGCCGGCGATGCCGATTCCAGGGACTTTCCAATAACCGAGGGATTCTCGTGGCAGGGACATAACGCCTTCCGCGCAAGACTCGATGCGACTGGGTCGCACTTACTCCAATCGTCACTCCTCGCGGGCACTACTCCCTTAGGAATGGTGAGCGACAGCGAGGGCAACCAGTGGATGGTTGAGAACGTCAACGGCGCGATCTTCGTGCTGAAATGGGACGTGACGGGAGCACAGGTATTGGCCCAGGTGATCTCGCCGAGGGGGCGTGCGAACAGCATGACGATCCTTCCAAACGGCCACCTCGTAATCGGAGGAACGACGGAGTTCCTCGATTTCCCTACCCGCGACGCGATTCTTCCCTGCATGGCGAACCTGCCGCACGATCCACTAGGAACGTTCGACAGCCAAGACGGAACGGGGTCGCAGGCCTTTGTGATGGAGATTGACGCCGCCGGGACAACCGTGTTCTCGACGCTCCTCGGTGGGCGCGCTTTCGGCGGTGGGAACAGTGTCATCGCCGTCACGGTAGACCCCAGGGGCGGCACTCTCATTACAGGAACGGCCTCCGACCCGTCATTTCCTGGCGGCGCCACGTTGGGAGCCATCGATATCGCAGGTTTCACCTTCGCCCTGCGACTCGACACGGCTCAGGCGACACGAGGCAATCCCGCGCCATCGTGCCTTGTAGACGGCGTATCGTTCCGTTCTGCTCCCTTGGCCCGAGGATCGTTTGCAACGCTGTTCGGCAGCAACCTCGGCCCCGCAGAAGGCATATCGTCCAACCTCACATCCGACGGTCGGGTACCGCTGGAACTTTCCGGGGTGCGAGTCTCGGTCGGTGGCATCGATGCACCCATTCTTTACGCTTCGGACGGCCAGATGAACTTCCTCGTGCCCCAAAGCGCCGGAGATTCGGGCCAGGTATGTGTTTCGAGGGGAGAGGCAACTAACTGCATTTTCACTTACCTTGCCGCATCCTCGCCGGGCATTTTCAAAATCTTCAGCCTTGGCGTGTATGCGATCCTGAACCAGAATGCGACGCTCAACACGCCGCAAAATCCAGCTTCCCGAGGTTCTTATATCAGCCTCTTTGGAGCGGGTTTTGGGCCCTTGGATAGATCGGTCGCCGATGGTTCAATTACAGACTCGCGCTTGTCATATCTAACCCAGCCCATCCAGGCGATCTTCGATGACCCGCGGAGGGCTTGCAATGGCATCCACGGCGGATGCCTGTTCCCTGAGAGGTACCAGGGCACCGTTTCGTTCGCGGGCGCGGCCCCACTCGCGGTCAACGGCCTCACGCAGATCAACGTAAAAGTGCCGGACATACCCGTGCCGGGAACCACGTTGCTGTCCTTGATTCTGGGCGACACTGGCGGCGCAGCCGTGACGATCTCCGTAAAGTAGGGGAGTCTCGCAACCCCTCAAGGATTCCAGATAACATCAGCATCGAGAACATCGATGATCGCTTCGTGCCCAACGAACTCAGGATGGGATTCACAAGCCTCAAGCAGCACTCGTAGTAGCGCAGGTCCATATAGTTGGCAAGATCCCAGTCGAAAAAGTCGATCAGGGACGCCTGCAGTTGGGCGGCCGAAAAGTTCGCCTTCACGAGATCCCACATGCCCCCCGCCGTCGGTCCTGCCGCTTCCCGATTCACCATGAGTGTGGCAATCACACCTGGCGCTGGCTTCGGCACAATCTTGAAAGCCGGACCGAACATTCTTGCCGGAGTCTCCCCCATCGGCTCCAATCGATCGGCGACCATCAAAGGTAGGTATTCCAAAGCTCTCTCAACGCCAGCCTGTACTGATGAACTAGTTCAGTCGCGTAGGTCATGATTTCAGTGGTTCCACAAAAGCGAAAGGCCGGAGCTTTCGCTCCGGCCTCTTCCTCACTCACGCTGTAAAAGCGACTTACTCGGCTTCCACCAAAACATCTTCGCCGCCAAGATCCTCGCTCAGCCCGCCAGTATAAGTAATCCGGGCGTCTTCGTCGTAGCCAGGAATCCCTTCCAGAGCTTCCGGCTCCTGGATGACTTCCTCTTCCACGTCCTCGCCCGCAATCTTCACCCGGCGATAATACTCCATACCGGTGCCGGCCGGAATCAACCGGCCCATGATCACGTTCTCCTTCAGACCGCGCAGGTAGTCCACCTTGCCGTTGATCGCGGCTTCGGTGAGTACACGCGTTGTCTCCTGGAACGACGCCGCCGAGATAAACGAATCGGTCGACAGCGACGCCTTCGTGATGCCCAGCAGCACTGCCTTACCTTGGGCCGCGCGGCCCCCGGCTTCAATCACGCGATTGTTCTCTTCCCGGAACTTGAACTTATCAACCACTTCTTCCGGCAGGAACTCGGTGTCGCCGATCTCTTCGATCTTAACCCAGCGCATCATCTGTCGTGAGATGACTTCCAGGTGCTTATCGTTGATGTTCACGCCCTGCAGACGGTACACTTCCTGGATCTCGTTCACCAGGTACTTCTGCAGTTCCTTCTCGCCCAGCACGTGGAGAATATCGTGCGGGTTCACCGGGCCATCGGTAAACCGGTCGCCTGAACGAACACGCTCACCCTCCTGCACGTTGATATGCAAGTTACGAGGCAGAGCGTATTCCTTCTGCTGCCCGTCGTCGCCCATCACGTACATCTTG
>JBDTMC010000002.1:0-48557 GCA_039934475.1 Bryobacteraceae bacterium
TCTACACTCGAGGGATGAAGATAAGCGTGGACGTCAAGGTAGTCAAGCAGCCGCGTCCCGTGGGCTTGCTCGTACTGCCGCATCTGATCGAGGTACCAAGGCATCAGGGCCATCCCTCCATGCGCCGTGCGGTCCACTTGGTTCAAGAACCAATTGCCTCTCGCCCAGCCAGCCGAAATGTCCTTCTTAGACAGCCATAGGGATGAAAAGTTATCGGACACCGGCCCCGATACCAACGCCGTTGGATCGGCTTTCTTGATCGCGGCGGCATACCTGGTATTCACGGCGAGGAGTTCGTCGTAGGAGTACGGATCGGGATGGATGTCCCGGTGGGTGGAATCCCACCAGATGGGTTCGTTATCGAGAGCGTAGATCGTCACGCCGCCCTGGTTCGCCTTGCCGTAGCGCGTCACTAGATAGCGAACCCAGTCGGCCTGTAGGTTCTCGTCGGCCGGGGCATACGCATCATTTGGATCGGCCTTTACATAGGTCGGATTCGATGGACCCTTGCCGTCGCTGATCGATGGATCTCCGCAGGCGTCAACATACACAATTCCATTCCCACAGGTAATCGGGTGGCCCGAAGCATAGGGATCCTGCTTGCATTGCTTTCCATACTTGGATACGTCAAAGCTGCACATCTCCTGGCGTGCTTTCGGCAGCCAGCCTAACACCGGAATGGTGCCAATCATCTTGCCGCCGGTGATGCGGGTGCGGTCGGCAAAGCGATTGAACACCGAGCCTTCCGGAAGCTTTGACGCATTCACGTTGGTATCCGGAAGGACTTCGTAGAACCAGTCGGCATCAATGTTATTGACGTCGAACTTCCAGTGATACGTACTGGTTCCATTGCCGCCCCAGCGTCGTGTTGTGGCCCGAACGTCGCTTCCCGCCGCCAGTAGCGCCGGATCGGGGTTGTGATCGTTGTCCCCGGTGTACCAAAAGAAATTAATGCCGTAGATATCCGGCGAGATCACATGCCGGTTCGCCGCGGCGTCAATAGACAAGGCGGGACCGGCTTGCTGCCCGAAGGCCAAAGCGAATCCGGTCAGGGTCATAACGGCGACAGGGCTGATTCGTCTCACCGGCTACCATTGTGCGCCAGCCGCCCTCGCATTGCTACAACGGCTTAGCCGAATGCGTTGCGCGGGTTTTCCCACATCAGTAGGCGCACCCACTTATTCGGCATGCCCGGAAGAAAGTGAGTGTAAATATAGGAGTACGCAGAATAGTCCCCGCCGCCTTCCTCGCCTACGTGGTACCAGCCCGAGTCCTGAGAGAGCAACGTCTTTCCCAGCAGACCCTTCTCACTCATGAAGGTGAGGCACTCCTGGTGCCAGTGCGCCGTCTTCGCTCCAACCCCGTCAAACTCCACCCACGCCCCGGCGCGCGCCGCCTGTTCGTGAATCCGATGATCCTTTTCATTCTGGGCATGCACCCACACGAACTTACTCAAATCCATGTTGCGTCCAGAGAGCACTTCCAGTTGGGCCAACGCGGCAGCGCCATTGGCTGTGTGCGACGCGATCGTCAGTCCTGTCTCAATGCTAGTAATCGCGGCGGCCGCCACCAGCTTCAGATCTAATTCATGTAAGGGGGATTGCCCGCTGACTCCGATTTTGATGAATCCAGGCTTTACGCCTTCCACTCCCTGCTTAACTTCCCGAATCCATCGCATTGCCAGTTGCTCCGGCTTCTCCGTACGGGCGTAGGCGGGTAGGAATTGGAAGTCTTTTCCGGCTCCGTAGAGCCCGGTATTCGTCCAGATCTCAAGCCCCGACTCGTGTGCCAGCCGTCGCAGCAGCTTGGGATCGCGTCCCAGGTAGTTCGGTGTGCAGTCCTACAGACGCCGGCATCCCAACCGCACGATTTCATCCAATCGCGGTTTGGCGGCGGCCACCACCTGGTTGGCGTCATAGCGGCTCCGCGAGACTCCGTCCGCACCGACGAAGTCCACCAGGATGTGTTCGTGAACCAGAATGCTCGGCTCTACCGCCCGCATCGTGAGGGGCGCCCCCAGCAAGCCGAGAAGTTGCCGCCGTCCGATCATTCTTTCACTGTACAGTGAACGCCCACTTGCCTTGCAAGACTCACCGCGGGCGCTTGCTGTTCAGAGGCGCCATCCAGTGCCGCGATAAACTCCTCAATGGACACCAGACAGTCAGGGTCCAGCAGCTGCTTGACGCGGCCGTTGATCCTAACTCTACCCGCGCCGCCACGAACTTCCGGACTTCCGTTGGCGTTGTGCGAAATGCGCTCTCTCGGAATCGGAACCACTCTTGAGACTGCGTCCACCAGCACACCGACCTTCTGGGGCCCGCTCTTTCCACAATCGAGCACAAATACGATCAAGCAGTGCCGCTTTCGGGGCCGAATCGGGCCAAGCCCGAGGTGTCGGCCCAGGTCAACTACCGGTATCGACTGGCCGTGCAATGACATCGAGCCGCAGAAGAGGCCCGCCGTCTTCGTCAGATCTTCCGCCAACGCTGGGGGAATGGTCCGGATTTCGCTCACCCTCCCCGCCGGCAATCCAAACTCTTCCTTCCGCGCACGAAAGATCAGGTAGGGGTTTCCGGAAGCTTCACTTTTCTTAGATTCTGTTGACAGCATTTCAGTGCTCCGCGCACACACTCCCCTTTAGGAGTGAATGCCTGCCATCCAGAAGCGCGGGACAGTCTGGCTGTCTTTATGCGGCGCTAAGCAAATCTGCACTTCAATCCGTTCGGTTCCACAGAAGAACGGAACCACAGTCCACTCGCTGTTCCCAACGCTTCGCGTCATGAAGTTCCGCCCAAAAATCACCGTCGGAATACTTAAGCCCATGGGACCCAGATCCTCTTCCAGACCTGTCTTCACGTTGCCGATGATCATGTTTGTTACTTCGGCCACGGCGTCCAGGACCTCTTCATTCATCGACTTGTATTCGGCCATCAGCATGGACGACGCCAGCTGACACGCCATTTCAGGACTGCAAGTGAAGCTGCCAGTCCCCACCCAACTCCCTACTAACCCCACCAGCGAGACAACACCGGCCATCGGCCCGGGGTCGTTGCGGTCGGTGTAGTGTTCACCCACCGTCAGCTGAATGCCCATCATCATCTCGAAGACCTGCTTCGTGGAGTCGGCGACGAATTGGACCATCCGGTCAGTTTGAATCGACATATTTCAATCTCTCAACTCTTCTTCGGCTTGCGGCCTCAAATCAGACCGGCGAGCTTTTCCTTAATCTGCTCCGCCGTAAAGGGCTTCTTCACGTATCCCGAGGCGCCCAACTGCACCGCTTCCAGAACCTTGTTCTGGCTGCCTTCGGTGGTGATCATCACAATCGGTACGGCCTTCCAGGCATCGTTTGACCGCACTTCCCGCAGAAACTGAAGGCCATCCATGTTGGGCATGTTGATATCAGACAGAATCAACCCCACAGTTTGTGCTTGAAGCAGGTTAAGAGCTTCCCTCCCGTCCCCGGCCTCATAGACCTTGCCAAGAGGCACATCTGCCTGTACCAGCACCCGTTGCAGAATCTTGCGGATTGCTGCTGAATCATCGACTATCAAAACATCCAAAGCCATGCGATCTCCTCTCTCCGGCTACTGCCCTTATCGTCGAATGAGGGGAGATCTTAACGGGAAATGGAGAGATCGCGTCAGTTCAGAGCGTCCATCACGGCTTCTGTGACCAAGCCAGTGGTCGAGTTGCCGCCCAAATCCGGAGTTTTTGCAACTCCCGAAGCCAGCACCGCGGCCACCGCGTGTTCCACCGCCTGCGCCGCATCCTTCAATTGCAGATGATCCAGCATCATGCCTGCCGAAAGAATGGTCGCCAAAGGGTTGGCCAAACCCTTGCCCGCGATGTCCGGCGCCGAGCCATGCACCGGTTCGAACATCGAAGGGTAGCGGCGCGACGGATCGAGGTTCGCACTCGCGGCCAAACCGATGCTGCCCGAAATGATCGCCGAGAGATCGCTCAAAATGTCGCCGAACAGATTGGACGCCACCACCACGTCGAAACTCTCAGGCCGGCGTACGAAATTCATTGCCGCCGCATCCACTAGCAGGCTTTCCGTTTCGATGTCCGGGTACTCGGCCGCTACGAGGTCAAACGCACGGTCCCACAGAACCATGCTGAATCCCTGTGCGTTCGATTTTGTGATGGATGCCAGCCGACGGCGGCTCCTGGTGCGTGCCAGTTCGAAGGCGAAACGAATGATCCGCTCGCAGCCACGCCGCGTGAAGACCGACGTCTGTATGGCCACCTCTTCGGGTTGATTGTGATAGAGGAACCCGCCCACTTGCGAGTACTCGCCCTCGGTGTTCTCACGCACCACAATCATGTCAATGGAGCCCGGCGCGGCTTTCGCCAGGGGCGACTTCACGCCGTCGTAGAGCACCGCCGGACGTACATTGGCATATTGATCGAACGTGCGCCGGATGGGCAGCAGCAGGCCGTTCAGTGTGACATGGTCGGGAATATCGGGATGGCCGACCGCGCCCAGCAGGATGGCGTCGAACGGACGCAAGCGCTCCAGCGCATCGGGCGGCGTCATCCGGCCGTGGTTGAAATAATATTCGGCGCCCCAATCGAAATCGGTGTACTCGAGCCGAAAGCCGAACTTCTCTCCCGCGTGGTCAATCACGCGCCGCGCCGCCGGAACTACTTCCTGTCCAATACCGTCGCCGGCGATCACTGCAATCGAATGCGTTGTCATGCGTCGATTATGTCGCGCCGGCGGCTTGTTGTGCACGCCCGCAACCAACTACCCGCGCTACCATGCGAAGGTGTCTTCATCGAACGTGTTCTCCCTAAATGGAAAAACGGCGCTCGTCACCGGCGCCAGCCGCGGCATTGGACTGGCGATCGCGAAGGAACTGGCTCGCGCCGGCGCGTCTACCATCCTCACTGCCCGGTCGCTCGACAGCCTGGAACGCGAAGCGAAGGCCCTTCTCGACGAAGGACTCTCCGCTTTACCTCTTGTCTTCGATGTGGCTGCGCCCGCTTGGACAGTCATCGATTCCATCCCTCAAATCGATATCCTCGTGAACGTGGCCGGCACCAACATACGCAAGAACTTTCTCGACTACACGCGCCAGGAATACGACCGGCTGATGGAGACCAACCTTCACGGATTGGTGGCCGTCACCCAGCACGTTGGCCGGAAGATGATCGACCGCGGCAAGGGCGGCAAGATCGTCTCTATCGGCAGCTTGATGTCGCTTGTAGGCCTGCCATATCTCTCGGTCTACGCGATGACTAAGAGCGCGCTTGCGGGGTTGACGCGCACGCTGGCTGCCGAATGGGCGCGGCACAACATCCAGGTGAACTGCATCGCCCCCGGGTTCATTCTTACTGACCTGAATCGGTCCATGTGGCAGCTTCCAGTCATGGCGGAATGGCTCTCCGGGGCCCAAGCCAACCCGCGCATGGGCACACCGGAAGACATTGCACCGCTCGCTGTTTTGCTCAGCGGCCCTGGCTCAGATTACATTACCGGACAAGTGATTGCCGTGGATGGGGGATACACGACCACGGCGAACTGGCCGTTTGAACCTTAACAGCAGTCAGTCAAAAGATCCTCAGCATCTATAGCTTAGGCGTAGATACTGAAAGTAGAACCTTCACTGGGCGCGGATGTTGGGGGTGTGCTCGTCGGTTGGCCGTGGTTTGCCTGCCATGTTTGTTTGGCCGCCGCTAGGTCGGTATGAAAGTGATCGAATACGTTCTGGGCGTTATTGACATCGCCCGTCTTTAACGCCTCCCCAAGGGCCTGGAAGTCGGCCGTGAGGGTCGGGTTTCCGGCCCCCTGGCGGGACGGCGCGTTGTCCTGGTGCAGTTTTACGAGGCTCTGGTACGCCTTTTGCGCCGACGCTATATCCCCGGATTGCAAGGAACTCTGGATCTGACCAAGACCCTGTTTCCATTGGTTGACGACTCCTTGCACGGCACCCAGACCGGCATTGGAACCCGCTGAAACTCCATTCACCGACATGCTGTCCTCCTCTGTGCCCGGGAGATTTTATCGAAGTCTCCATCGGGCGCTGACATACCAATCTTCGACAGGATTCAGACGTTTTTCTAGCCTTCCTGCCCCGGTAGTACAAAATTTGGCTCAAATGGGGCACTATCGACGGCAATGATACGCTGAAGGAGGAATGGTTCTTGTCGCCTCCCTACTGCTGCAGTTCGCCGTTACGGCGCCGCAACCCCCCAAAGACTACGTTTGTCCGATGGACGTGGACGTCCGCTCGGCGAGCCCCGCGAAGTGCCCGCGCTGCGGCATGAAACTGGTGTTGCATCTACCCGATCCGGCGGAATTTCCGGTCAGCGTAAGCGCAACGCCCCGCGCGGCCAAAGCCGGCGAACCTGTGGAACTCGCCTTTGACGTAACCGATCCTCACACAGGCCGGCGCGTGACGAAGTTCGACGTCGTGCATGAGAAGCTGTTTCACCTCTTCGTGATTAGTGCCGACCTTCAATTTTTCGCTCACGTACATCCCGAGTTCGGTCCTGACGGCCTGTTCCGCTGGAAGGGGATACTGCCCAAGTCCGGGGCCTACCGGCTGGTTTCCGACTTCTATCCCGCCGGAGCCACTCCGCAGATCTCTGCCCGCACCTTCCTCACCGCTGGATACAAGCCAAACATCGAGCGGCCCAAGTTAGCGTCCGATCTCGCTCCTCAGGATGGCGAGAACGTCCATGTGGAACTGCGCACGGAACCCGCGCAGCCGTTGGCCGGCCAGAAGACACTGCTGTTTTTCACAGTGACGCCCGCCGAAGGCTTGGAACAATATCTGGGAGCGTGGGGTCACCTGCTGGCAGCGAGCGACGATCTGGTGGATACCATTCACACTCACCCATTTATTGCCTCCGGCGGTGCCGACACGCAATTCAACATCATCTTCCCGCGCGAGGCTATGTATCGGATTTGGGTGCAGTTTCAGCGCCAAGGCAAGGTCAACACGGTTTCGTTCACCATACCGGTGACGGCCCTGCGCTAGCGTCCGGCCGATTTTCGCGCTCGCCGGACGTCGATAAACGATTTAACGCACAGAATCAGAAACAGCAATGACAGAACCGCCATGATGGATCGCGCGATCACCGCGTCCGGGCGCGCCACCTCGCCGCCACTCAGCAGCGCCGGTAGCTTCATGAGGCCGGACGCGGAGCCGAGAAATCCCAGCAGGCCCAAGGTCGCGGCAACGTGCATCGCCATTTTCAGGTTCTTCTCGTTGAAGGCAAATGCGCCGCACGCGGCCAGCAGAACACCGAATACCGCAGGGATGAGCGCGGTGGGGCTGGTGGTGCCGGTGCCAAAGTATCCCCACATTCCCAGTGCGATCAATAAAACGCCAAATACGATGCTGACAGTAGGCATGTTTCTATGATCTCATCACCGCTCGCCCCACTTCAGCTTTTGCCGCAGGACGTCGAAGAACATCATCTTCGGCGGCCGAATCAGCAGCACTTCGAAATCGGAGCTGCGGCACACTACGCGATCATGCAACTTCAGCGGCTCGCCTACCTGGCCGTCTACCGTAAGAAAGCCCTGGTCATCCTCGGCGCGCACCACCAACTGGATGACGCTGTGATCCGGCAGCAGCACGGGCCGGTTGGTCAACATGTGCGGACAGATCGGCGTGATGCACAACGCTTCAACTGTGGGGAAGATGATGGGGCCGCCGGCGGAGAGGGAATACGCGGTGGACCCGGTGGGGGTGGAGACAATTAGACCATCGGCTTTGTAACGTGCCACGAAGTGCGTGTCCACGAAAGCATCGACGTCGATCATGCGCGCCAGTGCCGCCTTCGTTACCACCACGTCATTCAGCGCTTCATAACGGGCCACCACTTCGTGTTCGCCGCGATGCACTTCGCAGTGCAGCATACGCCGGTGGCCAATGCGGTGTTCGCCGCGCAGAGCGCGCTCCAGCTCCGGAAAGATCTCCTCCACTGTGATCGCAGTCAGGAACCCGAGACCGCCCAGGTTCACCGCAAGCAGCGGGATGGGACGTCCCTTGATGGCGCGGGCCGCCGACAGCAATGTGCCATCGCCGCCCAGCACAATCAGCATCTGTGTCCCCTCCGGCACGTCACTACGGTCCAGCCCATCGGAGCGTTTCAGGTACTCCGCGGTTTCAGGGTCGTAGCTGGCCCCGATGCCGCGGTCCGCCAGCCACCGTATCAACTCCGGCGCGAGGGTGTAACCCGCCTCCACACCCGGCTTCGAGATGATCCCGACAGTCTTAATGGTGTCCATGCAACAGGAACTCCTTGTTCCCTTCCGCGCCGAGGATCGGACTCTCTATGATCCCGGTTAGAAAGCCTAGCCGCCGGACTGCGCTCTCTACTCGTTCACACGCGGCGCGGTGTAATTCCGGATCGCGTACAATGCCGCCCTTGCCCACCTGACCCTTGCCCACTTCGAACTGCGGCTTGACGAGTATAACCAGTTCCGCATCGGCACGCAGGAGCGCCGGAAGTACGGGCAAGATCAGCGTAACGGAGATGAAGCTGACGTCGCTGACGGCGAGGCTGGCTGGCTCATCCACTTCGGCCGTGGACAGATAGCGGGCGTTGACGCCCTCACGCACAACAACGCGCGGATCGTTCCGCAGTTTCCAGTCTAATTGGCCCGCGCCGACGTCGACTGCATACACTTTGGCCGCGCCGCGCTGCAGCAGGACGTCCGTAAAACCCCCGGTGGACGAGCCGACATCGAGACACGTGCGGCCGGCTGGATCGATTTGAAAGTGGTCTAAGGCTGCTGCCAGTTTGTATCCGCCGCGGCTTACGTAGGGCATGCGCTCCGTGAGTTCCACGGCCGCATCCCGCGCCACGGTATGCCCGGCTTTGTCCACCCGCTGTCCGTTCACACGAACGTAGCCTGCCAGGATATAGGCTTTGGCGCGCTCCCGAGATTCGGCCAGTCCACGGTCAACTAAGAGCTGGTCGATGCGCTGGCGCGATTCCTTCATGCCGTCCGTTGGACCACAAGGTCGGCGAGTTGGTGTAGCCAGTGTGCGCGATCGCCAAACCGGTTCACCGACTCGTGCGCTAGCACCTGTTGCTCCGCGGCCATTTCGTGGGAGCGCGTCAGGCCGTAGACCGCGGGGAAGGTAATCTTGTGCTGCGCCGCGTCCTTGCCCGCCGTCTTACCGAGCGCTTCGGAACTCTGCTCCACATCGAGAATGTCATCCACGATCTGGAAGGCGAGGCCGATATGTTCGCCAAAACGGGAGAGCGCATCCAGCTCTGCCGCGTCCGCGCCGGCGTAGATCGCGCCCATGCGAACACTGGCCCGCAGCAGGGCGCCGGTCTTCGCCCGATGGATGCGTTCCAATAGTTCCGCTGTCGGTGTTTGACCTTCCCCCTCGAGGTCATGCACCTGGCCCGCGATCATGCCGCCCACGGTGCCGGAGGCAGTCGCCAGCTCCTGAACCAGCCGCACACGGCGGTCCGCATCGATAGGCAGTCTAGCCAATGCTTCGAAGGCGAGAGTGAGCAGCGAATCACCCGCCAGAATCGCCATGGCGTCGCCAAAAACCTTGTGATTGGTGGGCCGGCCGCGCCGCAAATCGTCGTTATCGAGAGCCGGCAAATCGTCGTGGATCAATGAGTAGGTGTGGATGAGTTCCAACGTACAGGCGGCATGCTCCACGCCCTCCGACGCAGTTTCGGAGACCGCGCTCGCCGCCGTAATGCACAGCACCGGACGGATGCGCTTTCCGCCCGCGAACAGACTGTAGCGCATCGCCCTGTGTATGGTTTCGGGAGCCGTGATATCGGAAGGCACGCATCGGTCGAGCGCCGCGTCAATGAGCCGCGTTTGCGCGGCCAGATACTCGCTAAGGTTCATGCTTTGTCGGGACGGAAGGGTTCAGCCTGTACCGTATTGTTCTTCCTTGTCAGAATCTCGATGCGCGCCTCGGCCTCTTCGAGTTGTTTGCGGCATTGTTCGCTCAGTTGCATTCCCTTTTCGAACAACTCCAGGGAGCGCTCCAGCGGGAGATCGCCGTTCTCCAATTCCTTCACCACCGCTTCCAAAACTTCGAGTCCGGCTTCGAAGCTGTCTGCGGCTTTCTGGTCCTCGGGCATTCTTTTTATTGTACAGGGCTCAGTGCAGCTATTCGGCCGCTAATCGCCCAGTGAAACCCATCGTGCGAAGGCCATCATACGCTGCCCGAACCTCATCCGGGAGAGGCTGCGGCGCCGACCATCCACGCCGGGCGTAAATCCAGATGCGTTGTAAATCGCCCATCATGATGTGCGTGATCTTCTCCGCCGTCAGTTCCCCGCTGCAATACTCATCGAAGGTGGCAGGCCAGGAGGAAAGACTGAACGGCACTTCCGGCCATTCCACACAGAACGTGGCCGCCGCCCGCCGCTGAATAAAAGGCTTCACCGCCAGCAGCACATTGCGCGGCGCGATACCCAGTTCCCGCAGCAGCGCGCGAGAGAACCTGATATTCTCCGCGGTGTTCGTTGCACGAGGCTCTTCGATGATGCGGTCACTCGGGACGCCGTGTTCCATCAACTCGCGCTTATAGACGGCAGACTCGCTCTCGCTCCAACCCGTGGCCAAAATATCGTCCTGGTGCGCCAGCCCACCGGTGCAGACAATGAGAGGTGCGAACCCTCGCTTGTAGAGGTCGGCCGCATGATGCGCCACACGCACATCGTTGGTGCCAAGCGCAATCATCACATCGGCCGCAATCGGCTGGTGCCCCAAGACCTGATAGTCGTAGACGATCCGCGCCAGGGCGAGGGCTTCCTGTGTCATCGGCGGCTTTAAGTCGCCTTTCCGTTGACGAAGTCGGTGACGATCTGTTGATAAATCTCGTCGGATATCTCGGCAAAGTCAAAGACGCTGAACAGTGGGGCGCAGAGATCCTTCACCAAGGCTGCCAAGCGCGATTGAAGGTCAGAGAGGCGAAACTCCACGGTCGACGTGACCTCCGGTTCGTGCAGATTGACGTGTTGGAAAGTGATGAATCCACTCGCCAAATCCGATAGTAGACCCGATGCCACGCTGAGGCGCAGCCCCATTCGTTCCCAAGTGTCAGTATGTAGACTGGCCCCGTTTGCCTTCCGCCCTCATAGGATCGCCATATGTGCACGGCGTTGATGTGCTGTGGAGTGTAGGTTTGGTAATCATTCTGTTCTGATTCCCAGATGCGTCGCCACTTGCCATCGATGCGCTTGTAGCCGTACGCGGACTCGTCTTGCTCGCATCCGATTCCGACTCCCGTGATCACGATGAGGAGCCCCGATTCCCACCTGGCTCTGACGTCGCCAAGGGAACCGAGCAAATTCTGATCATCCTTCGAAGGTGCAACGCGGACTTTCTCCAATGCCTTGTTAATTCTTTCAGAAGCTCCTTTCTCATCACCCTCATTTTCAACTGGGCCGAGCTGCGATTCGATCCAATCTCGTAGTTGATGCTTTGCGAGTGTGAGTTTCGGTCCTACGCCGGGGTTCACAGCAGATACGTCGGTCTGAACATGCAACGACTGCAAGGTCTTCTGCAGGGCCGCTAATCGAGAGTCGGTTTGCGCCCATGCGTTGCAAACCAGCACAAGAGCTAACCAGATGAACCGCATGTCTATTATTGTAGTGACGCACGAAACGACGTATCCGTCGCAATCCGGATAGTTTGCCTGATGATACTCGGCACGAGATGACGGATGTTGCTTCGACTCTGACCGCAATTCTTCCGGAGCGCTCCAGGAGTAGTGGGAACAGGCGACGCAGACGGTAAATGCATCACAAGGCGGGCGAGCTTCACATCAAGAGCCAAGGTACAGCTGCCGGCAAAGGACTGCCGTGGAGCGCCCTCTCCGTGACCACGGAATATCACGCATAACGGTAGGCACGTCTGGCGGTCCTCGATCGGAAGCGACAAGCCGGCAACCCCACCGCAGGGCCACAATTGCCGTTGCTCAGATAAATACTCTGCCAAGACCAGCTGTCTCCAGTTCCTCGACAGGATTTCAACGGAGACTGAGACCGCCGTCGACGGCCTGAATTTGTCCGGTGATGAAATTGGAGGCTTTGAGGAAGTAGACGACGGCTTCGGCGATCTCGGCGCCAGTGCCGGCGCGGCCAGCGGGCGTAGCGTTAAGCATTGACACGGCTTCCTCATCAGACTGCTCAAAGGTGATCACGCCTGGCGCGACGGAATTGACGGTGATGCCTGGGGCAAAGGCCTTAGCCAATGCCTTGGTCATATGGATTACCCCCGCCTTGGAAGCACAGTAGTGGGCGTGCATGGCCCAGGGACGGATTCCTCCGAGCGAACTGATGTTGACGATGCGACCTTCCCCGCCCGGGTTGCGGCCCATCCACTTCGCACCTTGCTGGCAGCAGAAAAACACCGCTTTCAGATTGACGCTGTGGATATAGTCCCAATCGGATTCGGTGACATCGAGAGGGTTGAAACGGGTGAAGCGGGCAGCGTTGTTCACCAGTGCGTCGATACGGCCGAAGTGAGTTCCCACCTCGTCGAAGAGACGAACGATCTCCGGGACACGCTCGAGGTTGGCTTCGAAGACGGGCGCGTTGCCGCATTCCACGGCGGTGCGTAGCGCTTCGTCGCGGGAACCTCCGTAGTGGATCGCCACAAGAGCACCCTCCCGATGCAGGCGGAGGGCGATTTCGCGCCCGATCCGTTTGGCGGAACCTGTCACCAGGACTACTTTGCCGGTCAAATCGAAACCGTTCATGTGCGCTCCGTGACGTAGACGCCCGCGAGAATCAGCATACCTCCGGCCATGAGGGGCGGTGTGATGTGCTCGCCTAGAATGGGGACGGCCATTAAGGTGGCGAGTAGTGGCTGTAAGTAAGACAGCGCCGAGACGCGAGACGCGGCGATGTATTTCAGCGCGAAGTAATAGATCAGGTAACAGACGACGGAAGAGAAGACGGCCATGTAACACAGACCGGCCCAAGCACCCCAGGAGATGCGGCTGAAATCGTAGTGGAAGACGAGCCAGATCATATAGGGCGAAAGGAGGAGGGCCGCGCCGGTATAGGCGAAAGTGTTCAGCGTGATGTTGCCGTGGCGCGCGCTTGACTCCTTGCCGAGGACGGTGAACGAAGTAAACACGGACGCCGCGCAAAGCATGAGTAAATCTCCGAAGACAGTGGCGCCGGAGGAGCGGGAAAAGTTGAGCGCTGCCACGCCGGATACGGCAATCACCATGCCGATCACCTTGCGCAGCGTGAAATGCTCCAAGCCGCGGAAGGCGGCGAAGGACAGCACCAGGAGCGGGGTTAGAGCGATGACCAGAGACGAATGGGCGACACTGGTGCGGCTGAGCGCAAAGACGAAAATGATCTGGTTTAGCGTGATTCCGAAAACGCCGAGCAGAACGAGCATCGGCACGTCGCGGACCACCCAGGTGCGGCCGGTGTCTCGGGTCTGCATCCAATACACGGGCACCATCAAGGCACCGGCGATGGTGGTTCGCACCGTGACCAGGACGTGGGCCGGGAATTCCCGCAGAGCCAGCTTTCCCACGATGTAATTTCCCGACCAGAGAAGCACCATGCAACCGAGGAGGCTGTAGAGCAAAGCGTGCGACGGAGCGCGCACGGCGGTGTCCGACTTCAACTGATGGACTCCTGACGCACGGTGACCTGGTTGATGAAGTCGAGGTCCAAGTCGTAGCCGAGGCCAGGTTGATCGCGCACGGTGATGGTTCCCTGCGGAGATACCTCCACGGCGGGATGGATGACGTCGCGGGACCAATAGCGCTTGCTGGCGCTGACGTCGCCGGGCAGAACGAAGTTGGGCAAAGTGGAGAGGGCGATGTTGGCGGCGCGGCCGACGCCGCTTTCCAGCATGCCGCCGCACCAGACGGGGACGCCCGCAGCCTGGGCGACGAGGTGGACGCGCTTGGATTCGGTGAAGCCTCCCACGCGTCCGAGTTTGATGTTGATGATGCGGCAGGCTCCCATACGAATGGCCTGTTCGGCGTGATGAGCCGAGCGGATGCACTCATCGAGGCAGATGGGCGTATCGAGCTGATTCTGGAGTTCCACGTGATCGATGATTTCGTCGTGCGCCAGAGGCTGCTCAATCATCATGAGGTAGAACTCATCGAGGGCTTTGAGACGGGGAGCGTCGGCCAGCGTGTATGCCGAATTGGCGTCGGCCATGAGGCGGATGGAGGGGAACTCCTTACGCACTTCGCGAATAACATCGACGTCCCAGCCGGGTTTAATCTTGATCTTGATTCGCTGGTAGCCGGCAGTGACTTCCGCTTCGATCTTCTTGAGTAGTTCCGGAATGGAGTTCTGTATTCCGATGGAAACACCGCAGGGAATTTCGCGGTGCGCTCCGCCGCCAATGTGGCGGTATAAAGGCAAGCCCAGCTGGCGGGCTTCCAGATCCCACACCGCGGCTTCCAGACCTCCGCGCGCCATCTTGTGGCCGCGGATGGCCGAGGTCATGGCGCTGGCCGCGGCCGCGCCGTCGATGTCCCGATTCAGAACCTGGGGCGCGATGAAGTCATGGAGCAGGAGCCAGGCGGCGTCGGTCCATTCCTCGTTATAGAAAGGATTCTCGCCACAGGTGACTTCGCCCCATCCGGAGACCCCGCCGGAGTGAACCTCCACGAGGATGATGCGCCGGTGGTAGGTGCGGCCGAAGCTGGTTTCAAAGAAGTGAATCAGCGGAAGGTGAAGCTCGCGGAGGTGGATGCGATCGATTTTCATGGCTCTGTGAAGAGATAAGTGCCGGTGTCAGAGGAGCGCTCAAAGGCGGTGACTTCCAGACCCTGGCTGAAGTATTCAAGGAACTGTCTACTCGCCTCCTCCTGGAGGGAGCGGGCTTGTTTCGGATCGGTCTTGCGGAGCTCTCCAATATTGTTGGGAAAAGAGATGCGGGCTTTTACGGGACGGCGTTCGAGAGTTCCTCCGGCGAGGAGATTCGTGACACGTTCTTGCGCGATATACCATTCGGCCACGCAGCGATCAGTGGGCAGGCCGCCATGGAGGTGGCTGGTTGTGGTGCCGTACTGGTTGAGCACATAGCGGCGGATGACCGCGCCGAGACGCTCAATATTGAAGTACGCGTTCTTGAGTTCGAGCGGATCGAAGGTCCATTCGATGAGCCGGATGCCTCGGGGAAGGGCTTCCTCGCGCTGCGCCAGTTTGAGGATGCGGCCGAGCCCGCGGTCGCGATACTCCTGCAGAACGCCGAGCATGTGGCTGTGAAGATAGATGCCACCGCCGCTTTTGAGGCCGGGGATAGCGAGACAGAAGGCGACCATCATGTTGCCGTCGAAAGCGCCGAAGGCATGACCACCGACTTTTGAGGCGACGACGAAGAGGCGCACGGGGAGCAGCTCGATTTCCTCAAAGCCCCAGATGATGCGCTGCAGGCGAACGGCCTGCCCGAACTCTTCGTGTGTGTGAAGCTGCCGGACTTCGAGCGGCGGCCGGGTTACTCCTGGAGTTTGGCTTGTTGCCATAGCTCCTCCATCTGTTCCAGATTGGACTGCTGCGGGGAACTGCCGGTTGACTGTAGGGTGCTTTCGACGTAGCCGAAGCGGCGGCGGAACTTGGCGTTGGTTTTGCGCAGCGCCTGTTCGGCGTCCACTTTGAGGAAGCGTGCGAGGTTGACGAGGACGAAGAGCAGGTCGCCGATTTCGCCTTCGATCTCCGCGGGAGACGCAGCCGTGCGGGCCTCGGCCAGTTCGTTCAGTTCTTCGTCCAGCTTGTCGAGGACTTGCTCCGGCGTTTGCCAATCGAAGCCAACAGTGGCCGCACGTGACGTTAGGTGTTGCGCTTCGACGAGGGCGGGCAGCGAACGCGGCACCTTGTCGAGGAGCGGTTTTTCCTTTTCACCCTTGCTACGGCGCTCTTCCACTTTGATCTCGTCCCAGCGCTTCTTCACGTCGTCGGCGGTGCGGGCATCGCCCGTGCCGAAGATGTGGGGGTGGCGGCGGATCAGTTTCTCGCTGATGGCGTCGAGCGAATCGCCGATGGTGAAGCGGTCTTCCTCCGCGGCCATCTGGGCGAAGAACACGGCTTGCAGCATCAGGTCGCCCAGTTCATCGGCGAGGCCCGGCCAATCGCGCGCGTCGATGGAATCCATCACCTCATAGGCCTCTTCGATGAGGTACGGCTTGATGGTGTCGAAGGTCTGTTCGCAATCCCAGGGACACCCACCGGGCGCCCGCAGTTGGGCCATGATCCGGACCAAGCGTTCAAACTTATCGCCCGTGGATGAAGGGATTTCAGCAGACATGAGCAGCGTGGAAATTCACGAATCCCCACTGTAACACGCGTCGGCGGGGTTACCATCCAGCGCCACCGCCCCAGCCTATTGCTCCCGTCCGCTATGCCTGCTACCGTAGCGAAGTGAAAACAGCACTTGTTTTTGGCGCCACCGGTTTTATTGGTTCGTATCTACTTGAAGAGCTTCTCAACGGCTCCGATTATGATTGCGTCACGGCCGTCACCAGAAAGCCGATGCAAACGAAGCATCCGAAACTGACGAATCTCATAGGCGACTACAACTCTCTGTCAGCCATACGAAGCAGGTTGATAGCCGATGATGTTTTCATCGTGATCGGCACCACGAAAGCGAATACTCCCGACGAGAGTCTCTACTATCAAATTGATCACGACTATCCGGTGCTAGCGGCTAAATTTGCGAAAGAGAACGGAGCTAAATCCGTTTTCCTCGTGACCTCCGTCGGCGCCGATGCGAATTCAAAGTTTTTCTACACCAAGACCAAGGGTGAAACCGAGAGAGATGTTCGTGCCCTCAATTACGGGAGCACGAATATTTTCCGCCCCTCCATGCTCATGGGGTCACGCAAAGAGCATCGTCAACTCGAAAGCATCCTTATTACAGCGTGGTCACTTCTGAATCTCGTTTTGGTTGGTTCTTTTAGCCAATACAAAGGCATCGACGGAAAAGATGTCGCGAGAGCTATGGCAAATTCGGCAAAAGCGCCCCCGCAGGGGGTAAAGATTTACCACTGGGATGAGATGAGCGCTTTGCTTTAGTACAAGAGTCGCTCCCGCGCGGTCGCGGCTCGGAAAACTTAGCGACGGAGCCCTACTTTGCCTCCGCGGCGGCCTTCATCTGGGCCAGGCCTCTTTCAAAATCGGGGCCAATGGCTTTGTCCATACCGCCGCTGAATGTCATAAAAGCCTTGGCCATGAAGTTGTTATCGCCCGCCATGGACCACGTGACGGCGGTGCCGGCCCCATCGGGTTTCATTGTGAATTCCGTGTCGCTAGTCGAGGCGATGGGTTTGATGAATTCGAGCTTGATGCGAACGGTCTCAAAGGGCTGGCTATGGAGAACTGTCATACGCCCCTCGCCGACTTTGCTGTCGCCCGTCCATTCATAGACCGCTCCGGTGCCGGCCGGGGCTCCGCTGTAGGTGGTCTTCATGGCGGGATCGAGCTTGGCCCACGGCGACCAGGCGTCCCACTTGTGGAAGTCATTGATGAGTGCAAAGACCGCGTCGGGAGGAGCGGCGATTCGGGTCTCTCGGACGACATGGTAAGCGGAAGGCTGGAAGGCGACGTAGGCGCAGAGGGCGCCCACAAGCACCACGATTGCCAAAAGGATGTTCTTGAACATGAGACGTTTTATCTCCTGGAGTGACACGATACCACAGGCGGCACACGGCTCGGAGTAAATTCGTCTATCATCACTCAAATGGCATTGGTGACAAGGCGCGGATTCGCGGGCTTCTGGCCGGCGGCAGTGATTGGCGGGGAGTTCGCCCTGGCGCGAGCGGCGCGCGGGGCAGGCGAACCGATGGTGGCAATCGATTCGAACGAGAATCCGGATGGACCTCCGGAGATTGCGCTCAAGGTGATGAGGGAGAGTCTGGCGCTAGGCGGGCGATATCACGGCGAGGCGACGGAAGACCTGGAAACGGAACTGGGACGCGCGCTCGGGCTAAAACCAGGTGAGGTGCTGGCAGGCGCTGGATCATCTGAGATTCTGCATGCGGCGATCGATGTATTCACATCGGCAACGAGGCCGGTGGTGGTGTCGAATCCCACGTACGAGGCTTGCCCCGAACTGGCCAGGGCGCTGGGACGTCCGTCGGAAAAGGTCCCGCTGACGCCCACGTATGCCGCCGATGTCGAGAAGATGGCAGCGGTGGCACGGGTGAAGAAAGCGGGGTTGGTGTATCTCTGCAACCCGAACAATCCGACGGGATCGGCGACGCCGCAAGACCGCATCAAGTGGCTGTCTGAGAATCTGCCCGCGGACTGCGTGCTTTTGGTAGATGAAGCGTATCTGGATTTCTCACCGCAACTGGGATCGGCGGTTGGGCTTATTAAGGCGGGCCGCAACGTGGTGGTGGCTCGCACGTTCTCAAAGATCTGGGGCATGGCGGGTCTGCGTGTGGGCTACGGGTGCGCACGCACTGAGTACATTAACAAGATGGCGCCGTTCCGCGACATGGTGGTGAACATGGCGAGCGCGCGAGGGGCACTGGCGGCGGTGAAAAACTCGGGGACGATTCTGCCGCAACGCCGCGCCAAGATGACGAAACTGCGTGGAGACGTGTGCGCTTGGCTGCATGGCAAGGGTTTCGACTACATCGAGCCATACGGCAACTTCGTCATGATCAAGATCAAGAAGCCGGTGCGGCCGGTGATTCAGGCGTTTGCCAGTAAAGGCGTCGCGGTAGGACGGCCGTTCCCGCCGTATGAAGACATGCTGCGTGTGACGATCGGCACGGAACACGAGATGGACCGCTTCCGTGCCGCGTTCACACAAGTGTTCAGCTAGACGGGGAGTTGGTGGTGGAATCCACTCCCTTACGGTCGGGGCTCGGTTAGCAGGTAGTCCACTCCCTTACGGTCGCGGTTGGCTAATGAATACTTACCAGCGGAGCTTCAACGACGGTTCGAACTTCTCTGTTGAGTTCATCATTTCGTCCCATGTGACGACGCGCTGTTGGTAGGCGGCGGTGCGTCCCAGGATTGCGGTGAGGTTGCTCTGCACGGCCTGCGCGGCGTTGTTGACGGGCTTGCCGTCGCGGATGCTTTGGACGAACGCCTTCACGTTGTTGAGGGCTCCCTGGCGGAAGGTGTCGTCCTTTTCGGCTCCCATCCATTTGTTCTCGCCTGTGATACGCACGAGGCCGCCGTAGTGGGAATCGATGGCGCCCTTCACGCCGAACATGCGAATGCAGAGGTCGCTGAAGCTGTTGGTGAGTTGGTTGGAACTGAAGTCCACATGGACGTCGCCGGGATACCAGTAAGTGACCTGAAAATGATCGTAGGCGTCGCCCGTGTTGTATGGCGTGCCGGACCAATCGGTGCGGCCTCCGGTGCCATGCGCCCGCAGCGGATGTCCATTGAGGTACCAGTTGGCGACGTCGATGACATGGATGTTCTGCTCGACGATGATGTCGCCGCCGAGTTCGCGGTCCATGTAGAAGTTCATGACGCGGGCCTGACCGGGGTCCATTCCAGGTGTGCCTTTGTCTTTGGCGGGACGACCGGCATAATAGAAGACCTGACCGAACGCTGGTTTTCCGATGTCACCGCGGTGAATGCGCTGGGCGGCTTCCTGGAATACCGGTTGAGATCGGGTTTGGAAATCCACCAGATAACTGAGTTTCTTTTCGGCAGCCCGCTCGCCTGCCGCGAGGATGGTTTTGCAGCCTGGGACATCAACGGCCACTGGCTTGGCGATGTAAACGTGTTTGCCGGCCTCCACCGCGCCGCGAGCCTGTTCGGGATGGAAGTAGGGTGGCGTCTCAATAACCACGGCATCCAACTTACTGGCTGCCAGTTCTTTGTACGCGTCGGGTCCATAGTAACTGCGGCTGCTGCCAACTTTGAACTTCGCAGCAGTCTCTTCGAGGTGGCCTTTCATGACGTCGGCGAGTGCGACGACGCGCGCCCCGGCGAATTCCGGAAAGAACTGACCGATCCAGTTGCCACGGCCGCCGCAGCCGACGATGCCGACTTCGACGGTGGAATTAGCCTGCGAGCCGAATACGGTTTCCGGCTTGAGGATCAGAAAGGATCCGGCGGCTGCTTTCAGGAAGCCGCGCCTCTCGGAGAAAGAGTTATCCATATCCGAATTATATGCCCGCGGGCGGCATTCAGAACAGGATTTCGATGGCCGTATCGAGCAGCGGATCGAATAACCGCCAGAAAACGCCGGAAATCGCGAACATCGCCATGGGATAAATCATGCCGAGTTGGGTGCGAAGTTCGAAGAAGGCGTGTACCTTGCCCTCCGGCAGCACTAACAGGAGGCCGCTAAAGCCGTCCATTGGTGGAATCGGGAGCAGGTTCCAGACGCCGAGCAGGAGGTTCTCAAAGAACACAACACTGAGCAGAACCGCGAAGCCTTCACTGAGTTCGGTAGGCCCTTGCACCAGTTGCCAGGTGCTACTGGCGCCGGGTAGAAAGATCTTCACCAACACTCCCAGTTTGAGCAAGGCAACGGCGAGCGTGGCGAGCAGGAAATTCATGCCGGGCCCTGCCAACGCCATCCAGGCAGCGCGTTTGGGATGCTCCTTTGCCCAGTCCGGATCAAAGGGCGCCGAGGCGAATCCGAAAACGCCCAGACCATTGGCCTGAATGCTGAGGAACAGCGAGATGAGCGGAAAGATTCCGAGTCCGAAAGGCTCCTGGCGGATGTGGGGCCATGGGTTCAATGTGACCTGGCCATTGTGATAGGCAGTATCGTCGCCCAGCAACCGGGCTACCAGGGCGTGGGCCATTTCATGGCATACGGTGGAGAAGAGAAAAACGAGATAGGAAATGACAGCGATAACAGCGGTTTCGTTAGTCATTCGGCGGAGAGGGTAACACGATACTTGAGAGTGAAAGGCTTACCGGGCGCCAGAACGAGTTGATCTAGGCCAGGATAGTTAGAGCCGAGGAAGCCGTAGTTGCGGAGACACCAGCCGTGAGGATAGCCGGCGTTCGAGGAGTCCTGGGTGATGCGTGTGGCGGCCCGTTTGCCCTGATAGGTTGCGGCAAGTTCGGCCCACGGCAGGCGCTGCATATCGCTGTCGGGAGCGTCCTTGCTGGAAGGCGTGCGAAGTACTGTGTCCTGGCGGGGCGCGAAGCGGATGTTGAAGCCGCCGTAGCCCTTTTTATTTGCCATCTCACCTTGCAGCGTGATGGGCGAATCGAGTGCGGTGAGGCGGATGGTGAAGTCGAGATCGCGCTGCTGCCCGACTTGAGGGTGGGCCACGATCTCCACCTCTTCCCTGGCAATGCGCCGATCGCCTAAGTACCAGCCGTTTTCCATGGCGAGCAGAGCGCGGTTGGAACTTAGTTTCTTATCCTTCCATTGAAGGAACTTTTGAGTTACTTCGAGTTTCATCCACTGATCGTAGGTCTTGCCATCGATTGTCACCAGAGGCCACATCCAGGAAACGCCGCGATGGTGCCAGTGATCCTTGGGGAAATCGTCGGTGACAACGGCTCCGTTGGGGGCGTACAGAGGATGCACGTAGCCAGAGCGGCGGCGGTCTTCAGGGGCTCCGTTGCCGAGCATCATGCCGTAGTTATAAACATAGACGGGCTTGCCGTTCTCCGAGAGTTCCAGCGAAGTGGGCGAGACGTCGCGGTAGGCGAAGCGATCGGCCGCGGGTAGCGCCAGGGCGCAGCATGCCAGCAGAAGTAGGCGTTTCATGATTTTCTCAGTTTCGATTCGTCCACTTCGACGCCCAAGCCGGGACCTTGAGGCACCAAGGCGGCTCCATCTTTTACTTCGATGGGCTTATGCAAGTAAGTGCCGGAGAGGAACTGCGGACCGTTGAGCGCGGCGGGGTACTTCAGATTGAAGGCGGCGAAAAGTTGCAAAGAAGCGGCGAGGGAGAGATCGGGATCGGTGAGGCCACTGCCGAGAAACATGAGGCCAGCGTCTTCGAGGATCTCCACTTGGCGTACGGCGTCGTACAGACCGGCGGTACGGGCAGGCTTCATCGCCACTCCATCCAACATATTGAGACGGATGAATTCCATGAGGTCGGAAGAGTGAACGACGCCTTCGTCGAGGATGATGGGGAGTGCGCCCTGCTTCTTCAGCGACTGGAGGGCGGAGATGCGGTTGGGGGCAACTGGCTGTTCAAAAACATCGACGCCGAGGCGGGCGAACTTCGGTGCGACCTCGAGCGCCGTTGCAGGCTCATAGGCGCCGTTGGCGTCGATCCACAAAAATCCATTGGGGGCGAACTCCCTCGCCTTGCGCACCAGTTCGAGGTCGAACTTAGGGTCGGGCGCTACCTTGAGGTTGAAGTTCTTATAGCCGCGGGTACGGCCGGCCTCGAGGAGTTCCTCGGCTTCGGACATCGTTCGGGCATTCACGGTCCAACTCAGCGTGACGGAGGGCAGTGGCTTGCGTCCCCAACGCTGGGGCAGGGTCTGAGAGGTAAGCCGTCCGATGAGATCGTGCAGGGCGAGATCGATTCCAGCCTTGGAGATGGGCGCGCCGGTGGAGAATGAGTTGGCGATGGCCTTCTTCATGGCAAGGTGGACGCCAGCGAGATCGAAGGGGCTCTTGCCGATGATGGCCGGCGCCAGATAGTTCTGGATTCCCGCGAGCGTGGATTCCAGCGTCTCGTAGCTCCAGGTTTGGAGCGGCACGCTTTGACCCCATCCGACCGTGCCATCTTCGGCTGTGATCTTTACGATGACCGAGGGCCGTTCCGGTTTGGGAAAGAAGCGGAAGTAAGACGTGACGCCGTAGATGGCGGGGAAGACGTCGATGGAGCGGATGGCCGGAGTGGAGAGAGCATTCAGCAGCGGCGCAGCGAACGGCAAGGCGAGAAAGCGACGGCGAGCGAGCATCGACGCTATCCATTCTAACGCCGCAGGTTGCAGTGCTGACGGCCGCGCGGCGATAATCGCTCTCATGAAACTTGTATGGGCATCGATTGCTTTCGCGGTAGTGGCCCTCGCCGCCGGCGGTCCGGATTGGAAAGTATCCCTGGAACCAGTGGGTAAGATCAAAGCCAATTACCCGGCGCAGGTGAATGTGAAGATTCTGGATGCGAAGAAGGCACCGGTGGAGGGCGCCGCCGTGGAAGTGGTTCTGACGATGGAAGAGATGGATCACGGAGAGTTCAAGTCCGCAGCGAAGATGAGCAAGCCCGGAATCTATGAAGCGAAGCCCACGTTCTTCATGGTGGGTAAGTGGAGAGTTACTGTGCACTCGAAGAAGGGCGACCAGACCCGGACGGATGTATTCCCGTATGAAGTGACGGAATGAGTTAGTGCGTCATTGAGTAAACAATGAAGTTGATACCGAGGCGGTAGGCTTGTGATGCGTATTTCTCAGGATATTGGGGGTGATCGGCCCACTCCCAGGCGTCGCCGTTGTCCTGGTTGTGACAGATGCCGACCATGATGCGACCCTGATCGTCGTAGATGGCCTTCCACTGGGGTTGCTTGCCATCCTTCTCCCAAATACGGCCGGTCCGGAAGTATTGAATACCCGGGACTTGAGTGCGCTCGTCAAGGTCGTAGATCATGTGAAAGATCTGGTCTCCATTGGGGATGTCGACAACGGGACGGTCAGGAAAAACCCGGCTCAGGCTGGCGGTGAAGACAACCCACTCAGCCGTGCCGTGGAAGTCATCCACCATGAGAAAGCCGCCGCGAAGGAGATATTCGCGCAGCCGGCGAGCTTCGGGCTCCGAAAGATCCCAATGACCAACCTCAACCGCATAGATCCAGGGCCAATCGAAGATTCGGTCGTCCTGGAGGCTGACCACCTCTTCCACGGAGCGGGTGTGGAGGCGGGTGAGGCGGCGGACGCCCTGGACGAACTGGCGGTCGGCTTTGGGGGCGTCGATTCCCCAGCTATACCAGCTGCGCGTGATGCTGTGATAGCGCAGGCGAGCGAAGGCCCATTCTGTCTTTTCGTCACTATCGCGGGGCAGTTGCGATTCCGGATGTTCGACCTCGTCAGGGTAGGCTTCGACGCCACGGTTGAATTGCTGCTGCATGGAGGCGAAGAGGGCGACAGCGCTCAGGCAGACGACCGCCAGTCCTGGAAGGCGTATTTGCATGCCGCGGTCCCCCTTGCCCTGTAGCCGTCAGTACGGATGCCCGGTAGACGGCAGCCAGTGAATTTAGGTTACCGCACGCGGGGTTCACTCCAGCCTGTCGCCGGATTAAAACAGGAGTTTGACTCCCAGTTGGGCCTGGCGGGGGTCACCCAAACCGCTGGTAAGGGTTCCATCGAAGTTGAACAGCAGATTGCCGTTTTGCGGCTGCTTGAGGTTCTTACTATTGAACAGATTGAACGTGTCGATGGCGCCTTCGAGATGGAATCGCTCCTTCAGCTTCCACCGTTTGGAGACGCGAAAGTCGAGAGATGTGAAGGCATTGTCCTTACGCGCGGTGTTGCGCTTGACCACGGTTCCATCGGCGAGGAGGACGGAATGGTTGGAGCCGTCAATGGACGTGGGTTGGGCGGTGTGAGCACTGAAGCGCGGGGAGAGCTCGATGCCCCAAGGCGCCTGATAGTAAGCGAACAAATTGAGGCGGTGGCGCTGGTCACGGGCGGAGTAATTGTACTCCGGTTTGAAGTCATTGGCGACGCGGTAGTAGTAGTTGAACGGATCCCGCTCCTGGTCGTCATCCGAGTAATCCGTAGAGAGCTGGTAGTTCCATTGGAACTGGAAACGGTGTGAGAGTTGCTTGGTCATGCCGGCGGTCCAACCGCGGAACAGCGATTTCGCGGAGGATTCGACGACGGTCAGGTCGGCTGTGCCGTTCAAGCCGTCGGCGCCGAGACCGGTGGACCAGGGGGAGCCGAATACGGCGTCGTTCCGATTGACGAAGCGCGTGATGTGGACGCTTTTGGCGTAGTTGAAAGCGGTATAGACCTTGAGGGTTGAGGTGAGAGCCTGCTCAAAGGTCGCCGACCAGGTGTAAGTGCGGGGATTGCGGTAGTTCTTGTCGAAGACGAAGACCTGGGGATGGTCCGGGGTGGATGAGCCTGCGTCGGGGATGAGAGTGTCGTAGGCCGGGGGCGTGAGGCCGAAGCCGTTGAAGGAGGAATCACGATAGATGCTCTGGCCGACGGACCCATTAGTGGAGCGCGAACTGGCGAGTTCCAGGCCCGGGGTTCGCGCATTGAAGATGCCCGCACTTAAGCGGATCACCGTCTTGCCGTGGCCGGCGGGGTCCCAGGTGAGACCGAGGCGCGGCTGCCATTGTTTGAGATCGGAGGGGATTTTGCCATCGGAGGGGAAGCCGGGCTTGCCGATGAAGGGGGCGAAGAACACTGTTGACGGATCGGTGATAGGACTGGGTTCGATCTGGCCTTCCCAGCGCAAACCGTAACTGAGAGTGAGGTTGCGGCGGATCTGCCATTTGTCCTGTGCGAAGAAGGCAGGCTCTTTCTGAATGATGGTCTGGGTGCCTGCGTCTTTGACGGATTTGCCGCCGACGCCGGCGAATTGGAGGAACAACAGCAGCGGGCCAGTGATGCTGGTTCCGCTGGGGCAGACGCCGGCGTTGTTAGTGGTGCCATCGGAGCATTCAACGAATTTGGGCCCGATGTTCACGTAGTTCATGAAGCCGGAGACGCTATCGAAGATATAGCGTCCATTGGCGAAGCCGATGAAGGTTTGCGTGGTGCTGGTGCGATTGAACTCAAAGCCGAGCTTGATGTCGTGCGCGCCGCGGACGATAGAGAGATTCTCATTGATCTGGAAGCGCGTGTCGTGGTCGGCCACGGGAATGAAAAACGGCTGGCCGAAGCGATAGCCGGAGAAGCTGACGCCGGTATCGGGGAAGGGTCGGCTTTGTCCAGAAAGCTGTGGTCCGGCGTAATCGCGAGGACGATCCTCACGGGAGAACTGGGCGCGAAACTCATTGAGAACGGTGGGAGAGATAGTAGTGTTGACGGCACCGTTGACTGTGTTGGCGAAATCGCGCTCAATGGCGTTGGCACTGCGTCCATACTGATCGACGTCGAACGTTCCGTTCTCCTGGCGGGAATTGGAGTAGTTGTAGCGCAGGGTGACGAGGTTCTTCGAACTGGCGGTCCAATCGATTTTGCCAAGCGCCGCCTGGGCGTCGTTGGTACGGCGGATGGGACCGTTTTCGCCGGGGTCGTTGAACTTGGTGGCAAAGAAGTTCACCAGCGTGGGATCGATGCGAAGGGAATTGTTCTGCTTGGTCTGGCGGAAAACCTGCTGATCGTAGGCAACGAAGTAGAAGAGCTTGTCCTTCTTAATCGGCCCTCCGATGGTGCCTCCGAACTGCTCCTGCGAGAACGCTCCGTAGCGGGTACCGTCGGCGAGGCGCGACGTGAGGCCGGTGAACTTCTGAAACTCGTGGCCCGTGCCGTGAATCTGGTTAGTGCCGGACTTAGTAACCACATTGATGAATCCGCTGGAACTGCGTCCGAATTCGGCAGGCGCGCCATCGGCCACCACCTGGAACTCCTGGACGGCGTCGAGGTTGACCGTGAACGGGGGCCGCTGGCCGCCGCGCTGCTCGCCAAAGAAGGGGTTGTTGTTGTCGGCACCATCAATGGAAACGTTGTTGTTAATGCCCTTTTGGCCGTTGATGGAAATCTCATTGCCGTCCGGTCCCTGCACGATGGCGACGCCGGGAGTGAGTGTCACGAAGTCGAGGAAATTGCGGCCGTTGTTGGGGAGGGAGCGCATGGAGCGGCCGTCAATGAGGGTGGAGCGCTCCACCTTGTTGGTCTCCACCACGGGGGCGTCGCCGGCAACGGTCACGGTTTGCTCGACGCTGGCGACCGTGAGAGTGGTAGGCAAGGTGACGGTCTGGCCGACCGTGAGGTTGATGCCTTCGCGGACGAGGGTGCCAAAATTCGGCGCTTTGATCGTGACCTTGTAGCTGCCGAGGGGAAGCAGCAAACCGCGAAAGCGGCCTTCCGAATCGGTGGTGAGTTCACGGGTGAAGTTGGTTCCCGTGTTGAGGAGAGTGACTTTAGCGCCGGCGATGCTGGCGTTGCCTTGATCCGTGACAGTGCCTTCGATGATTCCCGTATTTGCCTGGCTTTGGGCAAACGCAGAAGCTAGAGCAATACAGAAGACCGACAATAAGACCAGAGCTTTTGTCTCAAATGCGTGACGCATGAAGTCCTTTCGTTCCGAACGGGCAATCAAGGGCCATCGACCGCATACAAGGCAGATCTATGTCGGGGGAGACTTCCGTATTTTACTTCTAACCGAAATGCAATCCAAGCGAAAACGACGGGGTTGCAATCAGTCTATGGGATGAGGCAGTTGAATCCGCTGGCTTCAAAGTTGGCTTTAGAGCAGTAACCCGACACGGGCCAGTACGCACTCATCGCAGCTTTCTGCTGCGCGACGGGCAGCTTGGAGATGTTCGCCATCGATTGGGTGAACGAAGGATCGGCGAGCGTTTGGCGATAGATCAGCGTGTTGTAGTAATGCACGGGGGAATCGAGACCCCATGGCGCTCTGGCACGGTCATAGACAACGTCACCGGGCAGGTCAAGGGCACCCCAGGGGACCCATTTCGAATAGTACCTGGTCAAAGCGGTGTCACTTGGCTTCGAACTCGGGTCGGAGACGACGAATCCGATATATCCGTTGGGATTCAGCGAGGAGAAATCGTCGGGAATGCACCGGTTGACGTTAGTCGTGAAGGGATCATCGGTGCAGAATGACCAGAAACGCACTTGGCGTGGAGTGTAGACGGCTTCACCGGCACGGGTGTTGGGGAAGGTCGGCGATTTCCATCTCACCACGAAGATGTCGTGGGCGGTGTTGGGTACCAAGAACTCACGACTGAGTGTGGCTCCCATGTAGTAGTTTGCACCGTTCGGAAAGAAATGCGCGGTTGCCGGATCCTGAATGAACCAGACTGGTGGGTCGCTGGCAGGCAGCTTCTGGCTGGCCGTCGGGGGGGTGCCATGCCAGTCGGTTAAACTGAGCCGTCCCCAAGCAGTGGCCGTAGACGGCTGGACCATCGGCTGGACCGGACAGTTCGATAAGAGTTGTCCGTTCAGCCACAGGTCTGGGATCGTCGGATTCGTTGCACCGGCGGCCGCATCATTGGGATTGGTGGCATGGTAGATGCGATAAGCGAGGTGGACCGACTTGAGGCTTCCGGTATAGATGGTGTTTTGGGATGGATTCGAGGGCTTAGGCCCAAACATGACGTACGCGGTATAAGTGCCATTAACGGTACCCGACACGAAGGGATTGTTCTCGCCAGGGTCGGAAACAATAGAAGTGTCGTGCAAGAAGTCAACTAAGACATCGGAAGTCGTGATCTCAAGCGACATAAAACGGGCCAATGGGTATCGCCCGTGAATGGTAAGCACAGTACCGAGAGGGCCGCGGATATCTGCATCCCAATAGCTTGACGAACTACCTTCTGGAAAATTCGCATTTGCCATTCCGGCCACATCGGTGCGCGGATTGGTCTGATTGTTCCAGCCTGTATATCCCGCGCAAGCCGGAGTGGTGGCCCAACCCGCCACTGAGACACAAGTCATAGTAGCCACTAGCATCAGAAACAACTTCATTGGCGTATTCCCTTCAACACGACTCTCCCACCTATCTAAGAGCCTCGCCCATTAGGCGCCAAGCAGATTGTGCAGGTCTTGAGATCTAAGTAAATAACTCAACAAAGCACAGTTGGACTGACGCTGCAAAAATAGACTCGACTTCACACGAATGTTAACCAGCGTACAACGGAACGCTCTATTTCCCCCTATCGCTGCCACCGACTTAGTACCACGCGTTACAGGACTAGTCCGGGACCTGCTCAATCGATCCCGTACACACGGTACGGGAGCCTGTGCGAATATGGCCGTTGGAGAGGTGGTGAATCATGGCGGCAAAACGTCTATTGATGCTGGTGGGGGACTACGTCGAAGACTATGAAGCGATGGTGCCGTTTCAGGCGCTGTTGATGGTGGGACACCGGGTGGAGGCGGTGTGCCCGGGGAAGAAGGCGGGGGAGTTTGTGCGAACGGCGATCCACGATTTCGAGGGCGATCAGACGTACAGCGAGAAGCGGGGTCACAACTTCGTCTTGAATTTCGCTTTCGATGACGTCGAAATCGAATCCTATGACGGGCTGGTGATTCCGGGAGGACGGGCTCCGGAGTACTTGCGATTGAACCAGCGAGTACTGGAGATTGTGCGATACTTTTTCGCCGCGGGCAAACCCGTGGCCGCCATTTGCCATGGCGCGCAGATTCTAGCAGCGGCCGGCGTGTTGCAAGGCAAGGTATGCAGCTGCTATCCGGCTGTGGCGCCAGAGGTCCGGGCGGCGGGCGGAGAGTACCCCGAGATCGCTATCGACCAGGCATATACTTCCGGTACACTGGTGACCGCGCCGGCGTGGCCAGCCCATCCGGCCTGGCTAGCTCAGTTTCTTCATGTTCTGGGAACGCGCATCGAATTGTGATTTGAATTTGAGGGGTACGATCCATGGCTAGCAATACACGCCGGTCCTTTCTGCGTAAGGCGGCGGCTGGAGCGGCACTGTCCCAATTTCCAGGGCTGTCCGCGCTTTTGAACGCGCAAGCAGCTGGTCCGAATCTATCGTCGGTCTCGCACGTGGTGGTGTTTTGCCAGGAAAATCGCGCGTTTGACCACTACCTGGGCACCATCAGCGGGGCCCGAGGGTACGGCGATCCGCATACCCAACGACTACCGAACGGCGATCCCGTTTTTGCCCAGCGCAGCTCCTCGGGTACCCTGATTGAACCATTCCGGCTGAATAGTTTCACGACTTCGGGGCAGTGCGTTTCGGATGTGAATCACCTCTGGAACTCCTCGTTGGGCGCGGTGAATGGCGGCCGCATGGATCAGTGGATTCCCAAGAAGGGGAATAACACGATGGGTTATTACACGCGCGCCGATAACCCCTACCTTTACGGCGTGGCCGATGCCTTCACCCTGTGTGACTCCTACCATTGCTCCTTCAACGGGCCGACTAACCCGAACCGTTTGTATTTGATGACGGGCATGATTGACCCGAACGGGGTGAACGGTGGACCGGCTACGAACAACAATGAACCGGGGTTCACATGGACTACGTATCCGGAGCGACTGCAGAATGCCGGCGTATCGTGGCGTGTGTATGAGGAGACGGATAACTACGACGACAACGCGCTGGCGTGGTTCACGTCGTTCCGAAACGCGGCTCCGGATTCTCCTCTTTATCTAAACGGCATGCAGCGATTTCCGCGCACGCAGTTCAGCAGCGACGTGCAGAACAACACCCTGCCGGCGGTTTCGTGGGTGATCGCGCCCCAGGCGCTTTCCGAACATCCCAATAACGCTCCCGACGCAGGGATGAACTACGGGGCGCAGTATTATCTGGCCGCGCTGGCAGCGAATCCGACGGTTTGGCAAAGTACGGTTTTCATTTGGACTTACGACGAGAATGGGGGATTCTTCGACCACATCGCCCCTCCCACTCCACCACCGGGCACCCCCGACGAGTTTGTGACCGGCAGCGCCATCGGCATGGGCAACCGCGTTCCGACGATTCTGATTTCGCCGTGGAGCCGCGGCGGGTGGATCTGCGGCGAAGTGTTCGATCACACTTCGATCCTGCGCTTCCTGGAAGTATGGACCGGAGTGAAGGAGACGAACATCAGTGCCTGGCGGCGGAAGGTGAGTGGCGACCTCACTTCGGCGTTCGATTTCAGTTCACCGAATACGATCTTCCCTTCCCTGCCCGACCCGGTTGGTCCGGCGAACCTGGCGGCTACCAATTGCGCGGCCTTGCCCGCCGCGAAGCCGAACGGCGAAACGGCTCCGCCGGCACAGGAAGCCGGAACGAAGCCTCTGCGGGCGCTGCCGTACCAGCTTTCGCACACGTTTCAGGTGCAGGCGGCGCTACGCCAGGTGGTGGTTATGGCGCGCAACGACGGCAGCAGAGGGTGCGCGGTCCACTTGCATCACTTCGCCAATGGCGATGCGGCTCCGGTGCACCTGACGCTGGCCGCGGGAGCGTTCCAGACGCGGTCCCTGTTGGTGCAGGCGAGCAATGCTTATGACGTCGAGTTATTCGGTCCCGGGGGATTCTACCGCCGGTCAGCCGGCGACATTGGCGTGACTGAACCCGAAATCGCCGCAACCGTGAACACGACAACGGCGATGGTCCAATTGACGCTGACCAATGCGTCCGCGGCGGATATTGCCGTTCAAGTGACGACGCCCATGAGCGGATTGCTGTCCTATCAACAAACGGTTCCGGTTGCTGCTAACTCCTCGGTGCAGGTATGGCTGGGCACGGTGAGCGCATGGTACGACTATTCCTGCGGGCTGACTGCGGGCGGCCCGTGGTTACGCAAGTTCGCGGGTCACATCGAAGGACTGGCTTCCACAACAAGGCCGGCATAGGGAAACAACATGCATCAGACGACGTGGCTCAATTTCGCCTTGCGGATAGCGCTTGTGGCAGGCATTCCCGCGGCGGCCGGCGCGGCGGTTACGCTGGGCAGCAATTCGATAGTGAACAGCGGCGGCGAAAGCGGCGCTGCCAACTGGACGGCGGTGAGTCCGAATCCATTGTTCGCGGTACAAAAGTATGGCGCGACGGGCTATCCCAAGACCACCGATCCCGGTCCGGCCAACCGCGGCACTTACTTCTTCTTTGGCGGCGGGAGCGCGGTAGCCGAAGGCCATCAAGTGGTGAACATGGGTAATATCGCAGCCACGATCAATGGTGTGGGCGTCAATTACTCCGCATCGACCTTTCTGGGCGGCTTCTTGACGCAGAACGACGTGGCAACGGTAACGATCAGATTCCAGAACAGCAGCAGCGTGACGCTGGCAACGGCCAGCCTGCCCGGACCCAACGCATCGCAGCGAAGCAATACCACAGGGCTGTTCCAGGTGTCGGCGGCGGGACGCGTTCCGGTTGGCACGGTGAAGGCGGACGTGGATATCCAAATGACGCGCGCATCGGGTGCTTCGAACGACGGCTATGCGGATGCCCTGTCGTTGATCTTCAACAGTGCGCTTGGTCTGAACACCAATGTCATTCTGAACGGCGATGCTGAGGCCAATCTGACGGGGTGGACGGCGGTGGGCACAAACGCTTCGATCGCTACACAGGTCTACGGGGCGACGAGTTTCCCGGCTGCCACGGATCCAGGGCCGCCCAACCGCGGCGCACGGTTCTTCTATGGCGGGGCCAATGCCGGAGCGGAATCGCACCAGGCCATCGACATCAGCAACCTGTCCTCTTATATCGGTGCAGGCCTGCGGTACACGCTGGACGGATATTTGGGCGGCTGGGCGACGCAGGACGACCGGGTGTGGGTGAACCTGTATTTCCTGGCGGCGGACGGCAGCACCATTGAAATTGTGACCTTGGGTGGACCGTACTCGGCGGAACGTTTAACCACAACCGGGTTGTTCGAAGCGAAGATGGATGGCGTGGTGCCAGCGGGCACGGTGACGGCGGATGTCCATATCGGCATGTACCGCGCGGGGGGCTCCGCTGCGGACGGGTATCTGGATGGCCTGACTTTGGCCTTCCACCAATAGCGTAGTTTGCGGGCCGTTGTACGATAATCGAAGGTTGCAGCCAACCATTCAGCAATCCAGGAGATTATCATGACCGACCTGAACATCAGGCCCAGCATGAAGAAAGTATGGGCTGCCTACGCATTCTGCGGCCTGTTGTTTCTAGCCGGTTGCGGGCTCTACGGGTGGCTGCAGCCGCCAAACTGGCCGGCCTGGGTGACGGGCTTGCCGCTGTTGTTATTCGTGTGGCCGCTGATAGTCCATGTTTCCCGCGCCTTCACGCTTCTTAGCGTGAGCGGCGGCCGGCTGCGTTACCAGACGGGGATGCTGTCGCGATCGGTTCGTACCATGGATCTAGGGCGGCTGCAAGATGTCCGTGTGGACCAGACGCTCTGGCAGCGCATTGTGAATATTGGGAGTATCACGCTGGAAACAGCCGGCGAAACGAGCAAGCTGACCATGGACTCCATTGATAGCCCTCACCGGCGCGCCGATGCGATACTGGAATCCGCTCACAAGCGGGCGGCCGATGCAGGACTGTAAATGGGAAAAACATTAGAGAACAGAGTAGCCCTCATCACAGGGGCGAGCAAGGGACTGGGGAAAGCGATGGCACTCGCGCTGGGCGAGGCCGGGGCGCGCCTGGCGTTGGTATCGCGCGACACGAATCAATTGAACCTGGTAGCCGCGGAAGTACGTGCCTTGGGCGCGGAAGCCGAAGTCTTCCAGGCCGATGTGACCGACGAAGCGCAAGTGGCCAAACTGGAGACGGCGGTGGCCGAACGCTATGGCCGGGTCCAGATCCTGATCAACAATGCCGGCATCAACATCCGCAAGTCGATCACCGAATTCACGCTGGAAGAGTGGCAGCGCGTGATGGACACCAACCTCACCAGTGTGTTTCTGATGTGCCGCGCCTTTGTGCCGCACATGAAGGGAACCGGATACGGACGCATCATCAATATGTCGTCGATCATGGCGCATGTTTCCCTGCCCGGGCGCGGCGCCTATTCCTCCAGCAAGAGCGCGCTACTGGGATTGACGCGCGCCCTGGCATTGGAACTCGCCCCTGAAGCGATCACCGTGGTGGGCATCAGTCCCGGCCCGTTCGCCACGGAAATGAATCTCCCGCTGCTACAAAATCCCGAGTTGAATCAGAAATTCGTCTCCAGCATTCCGCTGGGGCGGTGGGGCAAGGTGGAGGAGATCGGCAAGCTGGCTGCGTTTTTGTGCAGTGAGGACGCGGGTTTCATCACTGGCTCGGACATTCTGATTGATGGCGGGTGGACCGCACAATGACGACACGCCGCCTGTTGATCGCTGTGGCGTGCTGTGTATCTCTGGTTTCGTGCAACCGGAGCAACAAGAAGACGATTGCCGTGATTCCGAAGGCGACGTCGCACCTGTTCTGGGTCTCGGTGCAAGCTGGGGCACTGGCGGCGGGCAAGCACTACAACGTCAACGTGGAGTGGAACGGCCCAACGGCGGAGACCGACTACAGCCGGCAGATCCAGATTGTCGATTCGATGATCGCGCGGCACGTGGATGGTATCGCGATCGCGGCTACAGAGCGCAAGGCGCTGGTGCAGTCGCTGGACCGCGCGGCAGAGGCGAAGATACCGGTGACTGTTTTCGATTCCGGCCTGGATTCGGAAAACTACATGACCTTTGTAGCGACTGACAATGTGGAGGCGGGCCGGCTGGCGGCGCGTGAGATGGCCAGACTGTTGGATGGTAAGGGTAACATCGCGATGATTCTACACGCGCCCGGCAGCGTGTCGACAGGCGACCGCGAACAGGGTTTCCAGGAAGTGATTGCGAAGGAGTTCCCAAATATCAAAATTGTGGCCCAACAGTATGGGATGTCCGACCGGGCGCGCAGCCGGGCCGCGGCGGAGAACATCCTTAGCGCACACCCCGATCTGAATGGCATGTTTTGTTCCACGGAGCCAAGTTCCACTGGCACTTCGCTCGCTTTGAAGTCGCGGAACCTGGCGGGCAAAGTGAAGTTCGTGGCCTTCGATTCCAGCGACAGTATGATCCAGGATCTGCGCGATGGCGTGATCAGCGTGTTGGTTGTGCAGGATCCCTTCCGTATCGGATTTGAGGCCGTGCGGACATTAGTGGATAAGCTGAATGGGAAGAATCCTCCCAAACGGATCGACCTTGCAGCGCGTACGGTAACTAGAGACCAGTTGGACTCACCTGAAGTGAAGGAACTGCTGCGGCCGGACGTGAAGAAGTATCTCAACTAGCCCAATGAACAACCGCCCAGACTCCGCCATGGCCGCTCCCAGCACGGGTTTCTTCGGCCATCCGGCCGGTTTGTCAACCGTATTCTTCGTGGAGTTGTGGGAGCGCTTCAGCTATTACGGGATGCGCGCGCTGCTTATCCTGTTTATGACAGCCAGCGCCGCTACCGGAGGCCTAGGCCTGGACGTGGGCACGGCCGGCGCCATCTACGGCATGTACACCTCCGCTGTTTACATGTTGAGTTTACCCGGGGGATGGCTGGCAGACCGGATTCTGGGACAGCGGCGCACCGTTTTCATCGGCGGCGTGTTTATTGCCTGCGGACAGTTTTGCCTGGCGGCACCGTGGACGGCGAGTTTCTACTTCGGGTTGCTGCTGATCGTACTCGGCACCGGGATGCTGAAGCCCAATGCGAGCACCATCGTCGGCAAGCTGTATGCGCCGGGCGACGTGCGGCGCGACGCAGGCTTCTCCATCTTCTACATGGGTATCAATACAGGCGCCTTTGTCGCGCCATTGATCGTCGGTTGGGTCGGGCAGCGGGTAAACTGGCACCTGGGATTCGCATTAGCTGGGCTGGGTATGGTGGTTGGCCTGATTCAGTATTCGTTTGGCGGCAAGCGGTTGGGCGATGCGGGATTGTATCCAGTGCCACCTGCGGATGAGGCGGAAGCGCGCCGGCAGAAGATGCAACTCCGCTTGGGGCTCATCGGGCTGGCCGCGGTGTTGGTAGTTGTCGGAACGCTGGCAGCGCTGGGCATCGCGACGCCAGTGGGCATCGCCAATGTTTTCGGCATTCTGCTGTTGTTTACCGTGGCGGGGTCGTTCGGCTTCCTTATCTTAGGCGGCAATTGGACGCCAGTGGAGCGTAAGCGGCTGGCGGTGACTTTCGTGTTCTTCGTGGCCGCGTCAATCTTCTGGTCCGAGTTCGAACAGGCCGGTTCGACGATGAACCTCTTCGCCGACAGGTCAACGCGTAACGAGATTCTGGGCTTCTCCTTTCCGGCAAGCTGGCTGCAGGCGGTGAATGCGCTATTCATCATCGCGTTTGCGCCAGTGTTCGCGTGGATCTGGCTGAAACTTGGACGTCGCGATCCGTCGAGCCCGGCGAAGTTCGCCTTGGGATTAATCTCCCTAGGCGCTGGATTCGCCATCTTGTCCTTTGGCGCCATGGCTTCGGCATCGGGGCAGCGAGTAAGTCCGATGTGGCTGATTGCGACTTACTTACTGCACACCGTGGGCGAACTCTGCCTGAGTCCGGTGGGCCTCAGCGCAATGACCAAGCTAGCGCCGGTGCGGGTTGCCGGATTGGTGATGGGTATGTGGTTCCTGTCGAACGCCATGGGTAATTACCTCGGCGGGCGGCTGGCGTCTTTCTATGAGTCGTTTCCGCTTCCGCTGCTGTTCGGCGTTGTGGCGGGCGTAGGACTGGCTTCCGGCCTCATCATGGCTGTGCTGACACCTTCCATAAAACGGCTTATGGGTGGCGTGAAGTGACAGTTGGTCATCTTATTCTGAAGCGGTTTATCGAAGATCTGTTGCAGGCGGCGGGCGTTTCCGGTCCGAAGGCGGCACTGGTCGCGGGCTCACTGATCGCGGGGAACCTGCGCGGCGTGGATTCGCACGGCGTTCAGTTGCTGCCGTACTACCTGGAGCAGTTGGAAGCCGGAGACATGGATGCGGCAGCCGACGGCCATGTGGTGAGTGAGAACGGCTGCTGCCTGGTGTTCGACGGCGAAAACGGGATTGGCCAGTGGGTGGCCGACGTGTGTTCAGATCACGCCATTCGACTGGCGCAGACCTACGGGTTAGGCATGGCCATTGCCCGCGAATCGAACCACTTTGGCGCGGCGGCATGGTGGGGCGCGAAGATGTCGGCCGCGGGCTTGCTAGGCATCGTGGTGTGCAACGCTTCGCCGATTGTGGCCCCATGGCAGGGGAAAGAGCCGCGCTTCGGGACAAACCCGATTTGCGTTTCCGTGCCTGGGTCGCGGACGTGGTTGTTGGACATGGCGACCACGACGGTAGCCGCGGGCAAAGTCTTCAAGGCCTATATCAATCATCAACCGGAGATTCCAGCGGGCTGGGCTACCGATTCCGACGGCGTCCCGACTACCGACACTGAAAAGGCATATAAGGGTTTGCTGATGCCGCTAGGCGGATACAAGGGTAGCGGTCTGGCGTTCCTGGTGGAGATCCTGAGCGGGGTGTTGGGCGGCGGCGCGATGAGCACGGAGCTGGGCGGAATTCGCTGGCGCGGCACACGCACGCGCGTCAGCCAAACATTCCTAGGAATTGATGTGGCGCGGTTTATGCCGGTAGCGGAGTTCGATGCGCGGATGACTGAGGTGGTGGAGCGCGTGAAGGCAAGCGCGCCGGCCGTGGGTTACGACGAGGTCTTGGTAGCGGGCGAGCCGGAATGGCGGATTGAAGAGCAACGACTGCGCGACGGGATCGCGGTGCCCGATGGAAATTGGGAGAACCTGGTGAAGTGGGCGGAGAAGTTGGGCGTGGCGGTGCCGGGATAGAATACTGTCTTGGCGACTCACATGGCGAATGGCCCTTCCGACTACGTTTACGATGTGTTCTTCAGCTATAAGCGAAACCCAATGAGCGCCTCCTGGAACCGGTGGGTTTACGATCAGCTAAGATTTTGGCTGACCGAGGAGTTGGGTGGGCGGCCGGCCAATATCTTCATGGATGAGCGTGATATCGAGGCCGGGGAGATCTGGCCTAAGACGATTCAGGAGGCAATCAGGCATTCGCGATGCTTGGTGTGTGTCTGGCAGCCAAGCTACTTTCAGTCGTCGTGGTGCGTATCGGAGTGGCGCAGTTTCCGAGCACGTGAGGGGGGCGACGCGGCTTCACGAACTAGCTTGATTGCGCCGTTGGTATACCACGACGGGGAGCACTTCCCCAAGGAGGCACAAGACACTCAGTCGTGTGACGTCTCCACCTACGCCTCGACGCTCCGCGCGTTTCTCGAAGGCCCGAAAATGGCGGAATTCGAAGATGTGCTGAAATCCTTTTCGAAAAGAGTTGCGGCAATGGTGACCAACGCTCCACCGTTTGATCCAAATTACCCAATAGTCCCTGCGAGAGGATTTGAGGAACCCAAGATCGGCTTGGAGCGACTATGAGTTCCGATTCGGCGCAATCGAAGAACGGAACGATCTACACATTCTATTCGTACAAGGGTGGTGTCGGACGGTCCATGGCACTGGCCAATGTCGCCGCGATTCTGGCTAAATGGGGTCGCTCGGTATTGGTCGTCGATTGGGATTTGGAGGCGCCGGGGATCGAGCGGTTTTTCAGCAATGACCTTCGTTCCATGGTTAGGCTGTCGGTTCGACGCCCGGGCGTGCTGGAATTGTTGCAATCCTGCGAGACGGGAACCGACCTGGGATGGAGCGATTGCGTCTACGAGATACTGCTCAAGGGAAACGGCGCAACGATTTCGTTGATCACCGCGGGAAGCCGGGATGAACACTATGCGAGCGGCCTAAATGCCCTTGATTTCGACAGACTTTTCAATGACTTCAACGCGGGCGAATACATCGAACGGCTCCGAAATGAGTGGAAGGAGGCCTTCGACTTTATCTTTATTGACAGTCGCACCGGAGTGACAGACATTGGCGGCGTCTGTACCGTCCATTTAGCCGATGTCCTGGTTCCAGTCTTTACAACGACTGAGACAAGTACGGAGGGCGCGCTGGACATAGTGAGGAGAGCCAGGGTGGCGCAATCCCGACTTCCCAGAGATCGCGACCGCCTCCTTGCAGTCCCCCTTCTTGCCCGCGATGAGAGTCGCACGGAGTATGAGAATGCGATGAAGTGGAGGGATAAGGTTGCCGAGGAATTCAAAGATCTGTATCTGGATTGGCTGCCAATAAACGTAGCGGTTAAACAGGCGGTTGAGATCTTGCGAGTGCCGTACATAGCCTACTGGAGTTTCGGGGAGCGGCTGCCCGTAATTGAAGAGGGCACCAGCGATCCATCCAGCATCGGCGCCGCGTATGAAAACCTCGCTCGTCTAATCGCCTCCAACCTCAAGTGGCACGAAGCGCTACAAGGGCGCAGCTTGGCCGACAGCCCCCCAGCTCGGGTAGGCATTGATAGTCAATGGCTGACGCACCACCGGGTACGAGCATTCGACATCCGGACAGTATCCAAGGTAACGACGTTTGTTGAGGCTTGGCATTATACTTCGGAGACGATTCCACGCCGGACCCAAAGTGACTTGTTGAAGATTGCGCGGCAATCGGCTAACCATACGTTGGGCTGGCTAACTGGAGTGGTTCTCGACAACAACGAAGCAGCCCGCCCTCGTCCAACGATTGACGGGATAGTGGCTGAACTTGTACCGGACTACTGGGCGCTGAATGTAAATGGCGATTTCTACACCTCGATGGAGCTATCAGAAATTAGGCCGGAGCAAAACGCGATCTACTTTAATACTCGGATCGAACGTCTAACAGAGTTGCTCTTACACTGCGGCAATCTGTACAGACATCTGGGTGTCGAGCCGACAGCAAAGATTCATGTTGTTGTTCGACACGATGGCCTAAAAGGTCGTGAATTAAAAGCGCATCGCAAGATGTGGGGGCTCTAAGAGCCTGGTTGATCAGTCTGGTGATGGTTACCTTCGCGGCCAGAGCTACATAGTGGGGAGCATTGTAAATTCGCCGATGCACTTCAGCGGGCCGGTAGACGCCATCATAGAATTTACACAGCGCAGCGTTGATAGCGGTGTCCACAATCGTGAAGCCATTCGCCACTTCCTCATCGAGGGAGATCAGGTTCGTCGTGTTGCCCCTGTGGCTTTGAGCCCGAGAGATTTCGTGGATGAGTGGATGACTCACCCGTGGAGCGAGAGCCAGGGGTGGTCTTTGTCACCAGATCTATCGAAGGCGCATCAAAAACTGTACGCCGACTTTGTCGGAGGCGAATATCTTGGGGATACAATGCACTGTCAGACGCCGGACCTCTGGCAAGTTGGATTCGAGCCGCATGATGCCAAGAGGAATTTTGAGCCCGAACCAGGTGCCTATTTCCTAATTCGTTGGACGCCGCCTTATAGCTTTGCCTTAGCGGGAATCAGCAACAATCCGTGGCCAGAATGTACGCAGGCGGATCGGGAAGCGGATACATGGCGAACGCTGTTCTCTACTCAGGCTTGGCGTTGGTAGCACACACAAGAGCGACGCGGTCCGCCTGGAAGACCGGCGATTAGGTTCCGGGGCGGACAATGCACCACTCGGAAATTATCCGCCGACCTGAACGCGAGATGTCCGTCATGTAGCGTTATGCACTCGACTTCCCGCGATTCTTTCGCATCGAATCTCCGAGCATCTCGATACGTTGAGCGTTGTAAACCAGCCGGTGGAGGATACGGTCAGCGTCTTTGCGATCGCCGATCTGTTCGTGCAATCGTGTCACTGGCAGTTGCGACCTAAGGACGGTCGAGCGGGCTTGATGGCGCTCTTCACAGATCCGGGCACGGAATCGGTGTTCACCTTCATTCCGGAACACTTTTCGGGTCCACCCCGGAATACCGTTCGGAATCATCTCGGAATCGCGTTCAAGTTAGACCGGAAGCCCCAGCGTCAAGGCGGGTTGGCCATTCCGGCTCTGGAGGTTAATCCCAGGGTTTTTGGAATAGAGTCTCCAAAGTCCTCGGGCGCCGTTGAATAGGCTGGCGGCCGTCCGCGAGGGCCCCCTCGCTGGCCGGATTTAAGTGCCGAGAGGCAGCCTGCGCTGATATCGCGGAAATACTCCTCACACTCCCCACTCTGTCCCCGATAAGCAAAGTATGAGCTTGTTCGAAGAGAACGCCGCCAAGATCTTCGATGCCGCGCAAGATGCTGTTCGCGCGGGGCTTGTACCCTCGGATATGTCGATTCTGATCCGTCGTGACGGGGGGATTCATTTGGTTGCCGGTAATGACTGGTCACTTGAATCCCTCCAGGCGCATCACGGCGCTCAGGCCGCTTACCAGGTAACCCAGCAGGGTGGCACTGTGCGCGTCTGTGGCCGGGCAGGCTCTCGAACTTGCTTGTTCGAAGCCGCAAAACCCGATAGGGTCGCCCGCCATCTGCTGGGGGCTCCAGTCACGTACAAGGTTCTCAACGCCGACCGCCTTTTACAGTAGCCCCACATCACGCAGGTACTTCGCCGATTCTTCGGGCGGTGTCGGATTAATATAAAACCCCGTTCCCCACTCGAAACCCGCCACCTTCGTCAACTTCGGAATCAACTCAATGTGCCAGTGATAGTACGCGATCGCGCCCTCCTGCACCGGCCCACTGTGGATCATCATGTTGTAGGCAGGCTTCTCCAGCACTTTCTCCATCTTCCGCATCGTCGTCCGCATCACCCAGCCCAGGTTTTGCAGCACGCTCGCATCCGCAGCTTCAAAGTGGGATTCATGACGTCGCGGCACAATCCATGTCTCGAAGGGAAAGCGCGGCGCATACGGGGAAATGGCCAGGAAATGATCCGTCTCCAGTACAACCCGTTTGCCGGTCTCCAACTCCTGTTGCAGGATGTCGCAGTAGATACAGCGCTCTTTGTAGTCGTAGTATCGTTTCGCGCCGTCCAACTCCTCCTGCACACGCTTGGGCACCACAGGCAGGGCAATCAGTTGGGAATGGGTGTGCTCCAGGGAAGCGCCGGCCGCCTCGCCATGATTCTTAAACAACATCACGTATCGCAGACGCTTGTCCTTGCGAAGATCGATAATGCGATCGCGAAACGCCCAAAAAACGTCCGAAATCTGCTTATCCGTCATCTCCGCCAGCGTCGCGAAATGGTCGACGGTCTCAATGATCACTTCATGCGCGCCGATCCCGTTCATGCGGTCGTATAAACCCTCGCCCTGTCGCTCCAGTTCCCCCTCCACCCGCAGGGCAGGGAACTTGTTCGGAATCACCCGCAGCCACCATCCTTGTTCGTTGGCTCTGCCGCTGTGACGATACGAAAGCACTTCCGGCGGAGTCTTAAGTTCATTTCCGGGGCAAAACGGGCAGACTCTCCCCCCGGTGATCACAACCGGTTCCCGAGTGAAATCGCTAGGTCTCTTGGCGCGATCGGTGGAGATGATCACCCACCGGCCGGTAATTGGATCTTTACGTAGTTCTGGCAAAACGGACGGGGTCCTTTATCGAGACTGCAAACGCGTATTCTATGTCATCGCAAGGCGGGTAGGGAAGGCGTCGCGAATCACTGTGATCTCCGGCCGCGGTCCGTCAACAATACTCACCACATCGAAGCGCACCATTTGCCAGTCCACGGCCGTCTTGGCGACGTAAGTGCGCGCTGCCTTGATCAACCGGCGTCTCTTGTCCCGATCCACAGCCCTGTCCGGCGTGCCAAACTCGTCGTCCCGGCGCGCCTTCACTTCCACAAACACCAACGTCCCGCCTTCCCACGCGATCAGGTCCACTTCCCCCGATCCAGTGTTGGTGCGGTAGTTCCTCGCCACCACCGTGTAGCCCAGGGAACGCAACCGGCGGTGCGCCAAATCCTCTCCCCGCCGTCCGAAAGCGTGGTTCGGATGCCACCGCCGCTTGCGCGCGGCATTGCGCACCTTGTCCAGCACGCCCCACACCACGTTCAGCATTACTTAAGTGCTTCGAACTCGAACGTCATCACCTTACCGCGAACCACGAAGCACAGATAATGCTCCCAAAACTTGCGGAAGCGCGGCACATGGTTCACGAGAAGCCCGAATCCGAGATACCTCCATAGAGCAAGTAGCTTCACTCGCACTGAAATCTCTCGAAATCGAGCCCCACTGTAATAACCAAAGCCCGCGTTGTCCTCCCCAAAGTAGCGGAAAGAGTAACTGTTCAGGTGCCACTTGTGTGTCGGATCGCAGAAACTACTGAAGTCCGTGTAGTGCGGCGTCTCCAGCACCACGCGCCCGCCGCTCCGCAGCAGCCGGTGAAACTCCTCCATCGTCCCGATGACATCGGAAACGTGCTCAATCACATGTATGGCCCGCACCTCGTCGAAAACACCGTCACGGAAGGGGTAGGGGAACCGGTCCAATTCGACGATGACATCCGCCTTCGTGCGCGGATTGCGATCGATTCCCACCGCTCCGGGAAATTTATTGACGCCACACCCAACGTCCAAAACACGCCCTGGCATTGGTTGCAATCAGCCCTTACCGTACTCTTCCAGGAAATGCGCGACGGTCATTATACCGAGGTAATAGTTCTCCAGCTTGTACTTCTCGTTCGGCGAATGCAGGCCGTCATCCGGCAAGCCAAAGCCCATCAGAATCGTCGGAATGCCCAGGTTCTTAGCGAAGTCGCCGACAATCGGAATCGACCCGCCGCTGCGAATGAACACTGTCGCCTGTCCCATCACATCCTCAAACGCCTGCGCCGCCACGGCGATGCCCGGATGATCCGGATTCACCACCAATCCCGGACCCGCGCTCAACACGGTCACCTTCGTTTGGATCCCCTTCGGCGTGTTCGCCGCCACCCACGCTTGGAATGATGCCACCACCTTGTCCGGATCCTGATCCGGTACCAGCCGGATGCTCACCTTCGCCGTCGCTTTAGCCGGAATCACCGTCTTCGCGCCCGCGCCAGTGAAGCCGCCGCCGATGCCATGCACTTCCAGCGTCGGCCGCGACCACACTCTCTCCAGCACCATACGGCCCGGCTCACCGGTCAACTGCGTCGCACCCACTTCCTTCTTCAGGAAATCGGTTTCGTTGAACGGCAGGCTCTTCCAACTCGCAATCTCCGCCGCCGCCGGCTCCAGAACGTCGTCGTAAATGCCCGGGATTTGAATGCGACCGTCGGCATCCTTCGCCTTCGCCAGCAGTTCGATCAAGCCATAGACCGCATTCGGTGCAGCGCCGCCGTAGAGACCCGAATGCAGGTCGCGCGCCGGCCCAATCGCTTCTACCTCCATGTACACCAGGCCTCTCAGCCCGATACACAGCGTGGGCATCCCAGGCGCGTACAACGCCGTATCCGAGACCAGCGCGACGTCCGCTTTCAGCTTCTGCTTGTTCTCCACAACATACTTCGCCACCGCCGCGCCGCCAACTTCTTCCTCGCCCTCAATCAGGAACTTCAGATTGATGGGGAGCGTGCCGTTCACCGTCTTCAGCGCCTCCACGGCCTTGATGTGCATGTACATCTGGCCCTTGTCATCAACCGCGCCGCGAGCATAAATATTGCCATCGCGCAGTGTCGGCTCAAACGGCGGGCTCACCCACAGCTCCAGCGGATCCGCCGGCTGCACATCGTAATGCCCGTAGCACAACACCGTCGGTTTGCCCGGCGCGTGAAGCCAATCGGCGTATACCAGCGGATGCCCCGCGGTCTCAATAATCTCGACGTTTTCCAGGCCGGCCGTTTTCAACGAGTCGGCGACAAACTGAGCCGCGCGCCGCACGTCTTCCTTATGCTCTGGAGCGGTGCTGATACTGGGAATCCGAATGAAATCTTTCAGTTCTTCAAGCAGGCGTGTTTCGTTTGCACGGACAAAGGCGTCGGTAGCTTGCGACATAGGAGTGCTCCTTATAAAAGCACTTCCATTATAGTGTTCGCCGCACTTCGCCAAAGTATGTCGACACGTCTGGTCCAAACTGGTAATGGTCAGCCGGAAGTGGCATTCCGGCCGCGATCAAAGCGCGCGCGCAGCCCACCCAGTCGCCGCCTTCCTCGGGCCTTTCCCTCGATCCAAAGCTGAGCGTCCCCACCACATTGTCGTTGTAGCCATGACGCTCTTCCCACCGCGCGCCATGCGCCAGCAGAAAGGCAGTCATCTCGGGATCGCCGCGAAATACTGCGAAGTTCAGTGCCGTGGCGTTCCAATCGCCGCCACGCATCGCCACCGGCCATCCCGATAGGACCATCGCCTTCACCGCCGCCGCGTTGCCCGACTGAGCCATCTCCGGCAGCATCGTGAGCTGGTCATGGGAGAGTCCGTTCGCCGACCCTGGCGCACCCGCTATTCCCCGTGCACACGAAGCGAGTAACTGCTCCGATTCGGAAAGCGTTTCCTCTGCGCCGCGCGCGGCCAGTTCGTCCGCCACCTCCGGCATTCCGTAGCGAAGAGCCATCCGGTACGCAGTCATTCCTTGGTTGGTCGCCGCCTTGGGGTCTGCCCCAGCGTCCAGCAGGATACGGATTACCTCCGCCGAGCGTCCCCGGCGGATGGCGTGATGCAAGGGACGATTCAGGTAACTGGAAGACTCGTTCGCGTCACCGCCATGCGCCAGCAGCATCCTCAACCGATCGGGTTTCTCATCGTCCAAAACGTGGAACAGCGAATTCGTCCCCGTAACTTTCGCGCCGGCTGCCAGCAGAAGTTCCGTACAGGTTGGATCGGCGGTCTCCAGCGAGTGGTACAGTGACTCGTTGTCATTGGGATTGGCGCCCGCCGCCAGCAGCAGCTTCGTCAATTCGAAGTCGTGATTCTTCCCCGCCGCGCCGTACAAAGCGCTCAATGGATTATTGGGGAATGCCGGGTCATCCCAGGTCTGGTTCGGATCGGCCCCACTCTCCAAAAGCAACGCAGCGCAGCGTCGCAGTGGCTCGGCGTAGCGCGGCAGGGAAAGCAGCCCGTTGAACGTTACCAGCGTCAGCGGCGTCATCCCGTTCAGCGAGTTCGGCTCATTCACCCAAGCTGCATTCGCTTCCAACGCCTTTGCAATGCGCCCCTCGTCGCCCGGCACGCAAGCCAGCCATGCGTCGCCCGCCGTCAGTTCCGGATGCGCATCCAGCAAAGCGGCTGCTTCAGACGGCCGGGGCGACCGGTGTCCCCCGCCATAAACCAGCTCCATCAACGCGAGTAAACTCATACCCGACTCCTTATCTGAAGGCTCGCCAGTGCGAAGGCATACGCGCCGATCCCAACAGCTTCGCTCGTGCCCAGGCGCGAGATCCCGACGCCCGTCCGCTGCAACCCATCGAATCGGATCGACCGCCTGCCGCCCGGCACTCCCAGCTCTCTCTGCTCGCCCTTCAAGAAAGCGTCCAGCTGCGCCGGTTCCTCCAAATTGAAGGCCATCGGAATGAGTCGCCGGAATTGCTCACCGTTGGGAGCCGTATAACAACTGTTCATCTCGCTTACAATCGCAGGAAGGAATCGCCGGTGCGCCGCTGCAATCCCCCCGCCAATCACCACTAACCCATCTACAAGAGTGAGAGCCTGCGCAATGGCATCGCCCGCTGCTTCCCCCATCCGCCGGAAGGCCTCCCGCGCTGATGCTTCATCGCCCGGCTCCCTGCCTTCGGCAATTTCATAGATCACCTTAGGTTCGGGTGCCTCGGCTTCGTCAATGCCTGCTCCCTCCGCATATACCCTGCGGACGGCGCGAATCGAAGCGCCTTCCTCGGCATTGATCGCATCGCTCCACTTATTCCGCAGCAGCCACAACTCCCCGCCCACTGAGTTGTCCCCGCGGAATAACTCGCCGTTCCTCACAATCCCGCCGCCGAGTCCGGTGCCCAAGGTCACCCCAAGCAGATTCTGGAAGCGTTTCGGGCTGCCGGCCGCCGCCAGCATCCCGTTCACGTACGGCAGAAATCCCGCAACAGCTTCGCCGTAGGTGAACAAGTCACCGTCGTTGTTGATGCACACGGGCAGTGAAAACTCATCTTCCAGAAAGGCCCGCAGCGCCACATCGCGATAGGCCGGCAGATTGCGCGGGGCCGCGATCACGCCCGCAAAATAGTCCGCTGGTCCAGGAAACGCGAAGCTGATTGCCACCGGTGCCATGCTCAACGCCGCACGCACGCGGTGGAATCCTGCCATCATGTTCGCCAGCGATTTCGCCAGGTCATCGCCGCAGGAGGGCAGGGCAAAGCTCGCCATCACAGGCTGGTTAGCCTGCATGGCCGAGAAGACAAAATTCGTGCCCCCGGCGTCAAGCGTCATCACAATACGCGAATCGCCGGCGTAGTTACTCACTTGTCCCGTTTCATCACCGCCACATACTGCAAGTTCCGGTAAAGCTGCTTGTAATCCAAGCCAAACCCGATCACAAACCGGTCCGGAATTTCGAAGCACCGGAAGTCCACCGGGATCTGCACAATCCGTCGCGACGTCCGGTCCAGCAGCGTACACAACGCCAGCGAATTTGGCCCGCGCCCCGCCAGCGTCTGCAGCAGATAACGCGCCGTGAAACCTGTATCGACAATGTCCTCCACCAGCAGGACGTCTTCCCCCTCAATCGTCTCGTCCAGGTCCTTGGCGATCCGCACCACTCCCGGCGCGCCCTTTTGATTGGAAAAACTTGAGATCGCCAGAAAGTCCACTTTTACTGGCAATTCCAACTCCCGCGCCAGCGCCGTTAAAAAGAAGACCGACCCCTTCAGCACGCCAATCAACTTCAGTTCGCGCCCCCGGTACCGCTCCCCAATCTCCGCCGCCACCTCGCGAATCCGCTGGCGCACCTGTTCCTCGCTAAACAGGATTCGCTCAATTTCCGGTTGTGTGCCGCTCATACCTTAGCAGCCGGCGCCGTGAGGCCGTACTTGAAAATCAGGTTCTGAAAATCCTTCTCATAGAAAACCTGTATGTTGATCTGAGGGTAAATCGTGCGCAACAGTTTCACCTTGCGATTCTTCTTCGTCACCAGAGACTGTTTCATGGTTGTAAGTTCTACATATAGATCGAACTCGCTCAGGTAGAAGTCGGGAGTGAAGCTCTCCAGCACCTTCCCGTCCTTGTCCCACTGGATCGGGAAACTCTTCGGCTCGTATTCCCAGGCAATTCGATAGAAGTCGAGAAGGTTGGCGAAAATCTGCTCGCTCGGGTGGACAAAGGTTTGTCGCTTCAACCGCGCCCGTCCCACCGGATGCAGACCGTGGCGGGCGAGATGCAGCCTCGTTTGGAATTGAACTTCCGCTTCCGCCGCTGCTGACAGCAACCCATTCTCCGGCAGGCCTCGCTGCACCGCAGCCGCCTCCACCAGCGCTGCCATCTGCTCGCTATCGAATTGCTCCGCGGTCAACGTGAGGTCAAACTGATCCGCGCTCACCGTCGCGCGTCCCGCCCGCGCCTTTCGCATCGCCCGCGTCTGCTTCTCCATCTCGCGCAGCACTTGTTTGGCGGCCGGCCGCTCCAGGCGGCGCTCCAGCATCAGCAGTCCAATCCGGTTCGATTCCGGTGCCACCACGTGCACACGCAGTGTGCCCTGGAAGCGCCGGAAATACGGGGCGACGCCATCCACCGCAACCACCAGGTGATCCTCAGTCGCCACCTGTGCCAATATCCCAGCCGCCGCGCTGGCGAAGCACTTGTCCGGGATGGCCGTCCCCTCCCCGTACTCCTCTTCCAAAAGCGCAGTCAACCGTGCCGCCGTCAGCAACTGGAACCCGAGCCGTTGCGCTGCCAGGCGTGCCACCTCGTCGTACCGGCATCCTGGTTCGCCCGAAACAGTAATTAGCGCCATTCGTAGCCAAGGCCAGAGGCCTACTGCCCATAATATCCTTAGTAACGCCCCAGAAATTCTCCCACACTGGCAAACTGCGCCTTCGCCGTCGCGGCGCACACCTGAATCACTTCCATCGCCTGCGCCAGATTCCGCCTGGCGCAGCAGCAGGTCGTCCTCCGGCTCGCCTGCCTTCGCGCTGCGCTAATCGAGATCCAGAATAGCAAAACAGAGTAAACGGTCTGATAGACTAAAGAGCTGCAAGCCATTGGCGTAAGTGACCCATCTCGAAAAATGCGGACTGGCATAATTTTCCTCTCCCCGTAGGCTACTGAAGCCAAGTAACTGCTCTCGGAGGAAATTTGTGCCTGTTTGAATGTATAGGGGCGGAGATGAGAAAAGGTTCTCCTGAAGGGTAT
>JBDTMC010000003.1:0-48157 GCA_039934475.1 Bryobacteraceae bacterium
CGCGAGCGTAACGTGGTCGTCGGCGACACTGCTCCGTCGTTCAAACTCACCGCCGACAGCGGCAAACAGTTTACACGGTCCGACTTCGGCGGCAAAGTCCTGGTCCTCAACTTCTGGGCCACCTGGTGCCCTCCGTGTATCGAGGAAATGCCCTCCCTCAATGCGTTTTCCAAGCAAATGGCCGGCACGGGAGTCGTCGTCCTTGGCGTCAGTGTCGATCAAAACGAGCAGCAGTACAAGGCCTTTCTGAAGCGAAACAACCTCTCCTTTGAGACCGGCCGCGACGCCGAAGCCAACACGCCTGCCGAATACGGCACCTATAAGTATCCGGAAACCTACGTCATCGACGCCTCGGGCAAAGTTCGCCAGAAGCACATCGGAGCGGTGGACTGGTCAGATCCCGCCGTAGTCGCCAGCATCAAAGGTCTTCTATGATCCCAGCATCCGCCAAGCGGAAGCTGGTTGACTTGCTGGGTCCGCGCGGCGTGCTCGACCGCCCCGAAGACCTCACCCTCTACGAATACGACGGCGGCGTGGACAAGCATCGCCCGGAACTGGTGGTTTTTCCGCGATCCACCGAAGACGTTGCCGCCATCGTCCGCGTGGCCAACGAATTCCAACTCCCCTTCGTTGGCCGCGGCGCTGGAACGGGTCTCAGTGGCGGCGTCATTGCCCGCCAAGGCGGCCTGATGATCGCCTTCGCGCGCATGAACCGCATACTTGAAATCGACCTCGCCAATGAGCGTGTCACCGTGGAACCCGGCGTAGTCAACCTCGACATGACGGTCGCCGTCCAGTCCCAAGGCTACTTCTATGCCCCCGACCCCTCCAGCCAGCGCGCCTGCACCATCGGCGGCAACGTAGCGGAAAACGCCGGCGGGCCCCACACCCTTGCTTACGGAGTCACCACCAACCACGTTCTGGGTCTGGAAGCCGTTCTCCCCGATGGCAGCATCATCACCACTGGAGGCAAATCGCCCGACCTCCCCGGCTACGATCTCACCGGCCTCCTAACCGGCTCCGAAGGCACCATGGCCCTGGTCACCAAGGTGATTGTCCGGATGATGCGAGCCCCCGAAATGGTGAAGACCGCTCTCGCGATTTACGATCGCGACGAGGACGCCGGTGCCACCGTTGCCGAAATCACCGCCCGCGCGATCACCCCGGTAGCCGTGGAAATGTTGGATGGTGTGATGCTGCGCATGGTGGAAGAAGCGACGCATGCCGGCTATCCGATGGACGCAGCCGCCGTCCTCCTGATCGAACTCGAAGGCTTGCAGGAAGCGGTAGAAGAGCAAGTGGAGCAAGTCCGCGACGCCTGTATCGCCAGCGGAGCTCGCGAATTCCGCCTCGCAAAGTCTGCCGCTGAGCGCGATCTGCTGTGGAAGGGACGGAAGAACGCCTTTGGAGCCGTCGGTCGCGTCAGCCCCTTCTACTACGTTCAGGATGGAGTGGTCCCGCGCACCAAAATCGCCCCGACGCTAGCCTACATCGGCCAAGTGGCGGAGGAAACCGGCCTCACCATCAGCAACATCTTCCACGCCGGCGACGGCAACATGCATCCCATCATCCTCTTTGATGCCCGCAAGCCCGGCGATCTGGAAAAGGCGCAGCATGCCGGCGAGCAAATCCTCCGTTACTGCATCTCAGTGGGAGGGTCGATCACTGGGGAACATGGAGTGGGGATGGAGAAGATGGAGATCATGGCCGATCAATTCCCGCCCGAGTCGCTGGATATGATCGCCAATTTCAAGAACCTCTTCGATCCCGACTGCCGCCTCAACCCGGGGAAAGTCTTGCCGACGGGGCGGGGGTGCCTCGAAATCCGTCAGAAGGCCTTGGGCCCAACGACCCCGGAGTACTGAGTCATGCGTGCACCCAAAGGACGAGGGTTTCAAACGCCATGAACTCCAAACGAACGAACTGTTGACGCGCACGCAAGTCCAGGGTGCTACCCCTAAATCGAGGGCGCGGTTAATAGTAGAAGGTACTTTTAGAAGGTACTTTCCGGACCATCTCCGTCCTGCAATGGGGTTCCAAGAAACACCGAGTGGCCGTACTCTGGGCCGGCCACTCGGTGACTTCCGATGGTCAGTGAAGTTCCGTCATCAGGCCATTCCTGATCGCAATATTTTGTAGCTCCAAAGCGGTCGGCCCGCTTCCGGCAGTATCGACAGTCTGCCAGGTCGAGCAGGCAATACCGCCGCTTGACGTGCTGAGGTTGCTCAACACCCCAACTGTCCCGACACTGCTCACCGTCCGCGTCTTCTGCACGGTTATTGATGGTGAGAGTACGGACAAGGGTGTGGACCAGAGGCGAGTAACGCCGCTGTTCTGAACCAAGTAAGTAGTCCAGGTTTCGGGAGCAGTCGCGCCGACGTTGAAATTCATATTGAGATTTCCAGCCGTCGCCGTGAGTGTGAGGCTTAGGTTGCAGGTAGGCGTAAAGCCAAGGTTTGTATCTTCCGCGAGCCCGCCACTTCCAGAAGTGACGAAGTCCGATAAATACGTCCCACTCGCGCCGTCGAAGCGCTTGACGCTGTGGGCGTAACGCTCCGTCGAGTAAAGGTTGCCGTCTGGACCGAAGGTGATGTTCGCATCCCAATAGAGTCCGCCGCTGTTGGTTGAGACGAACGGTCCCATGTCGGTGCCAGTCTTACCGTTGAACCGTTCGATCACATGCGCGTAGAACAGAGCCACGTACAAGTTGCCATCGGACCCGAACTTTACGGAGGTTGGGTCGCCAGTGACTGGAGCGAACACGCCTAGAGACGCCCCGGTTTTACCGTTGAATCGGAGTACCGCCGAAGCTCCATTGTCGGCGACATAGAGGTTGCCATCAGGACCAAACACCAAGGAGTTGGCGTACGTCATGCCGCTGCTGCCCCCGGGAACGAACGTGTCGATGTAGGCGCCGGTAGTCCCATTGAAACGCTTGATAGACGCGGTGGCGGCCGTATAGTCCAATCCGCTTGCCACATAGAGGTTGCGGTCCGGCCCAAAGACCAAGTCATACGGAGACAGGCTGCCGCCGGTTCCTGGCGGAACGAAATCACCCAGATAAGCGCCCGTCTTGCCGTGGTATCTCTTGATGCTCTGGGTGTATAGGCTGCATACATAGAGGTTGCCGTCAGGACCAAAGGCAAATCCCGCGGGACCATTCAACCCTCCGGAACCCGGCGCGACAAAGTCGCCCAGTGACCCTCCCGTCACTCCGTCATACCGTTTGATGCTGTTGTCGGAATAACTACTCACCAAAAGGGATGTGCCTTGATTACCCGGCCATAGGGTCGCGCTGAAGTCGTCGAAGTAGGCGGACCCGGTGGGTGCGGCCCATGCGTCAAGGTCGACATAGCGGAACTGGGTCACGGAAGGATTTGAGTAGACCACAGTGTCGTCAAGCTTAATGGATGTGCCGCCGGGCAGCATGTCGATCTCAAGGCGGTGCCAACCTGGGGTGACAGTGCCAAGTTGCGTGTCAATTTCGGCCTGTCCGGGTGGAAAGAAGCGGGCCACAAGGGTACCGTCGTCCGCCCGCCCCAGCATAGCGAGCGTTGTTTCACCCTCGCCCAGTATTTCCAATGCCGCGGCTGATCCGCAGCAGCCGAGAGTGGTTTGTAAATAGACGGAAACAGACCCGTTATGGAGCGTGCCGAAGTCGTGCAGGAGAGTTGCGTTCCAGGGAAACGTCTGCGAGAGTGTCAGCTGCACTGACTGCTTGCCGCGGTACGCGGAAGCAGTCGTCGGGACTGCGGTGCCGGGGCCAATCAACGTCCAGAAGGAACTGACTGACGGCGCTTCAAAGCCGTCGGTGTAGGTTTGTGCGGAACTGCTTGAAGGGGCCATTGACATCCAGCCCGCCAAAATGGTGAACGATACAGCCAAAGAATAGTTACGTGTCAAGGAATCACCTCACCAGCAGTAATCAGGCGAAGCCACGGGATTCCATATTTTATTTAGATATTTACATTGCGCCTGAGGACAAGTAGAGATTTGGTGCCGGCAGTCCCGTGCAGGCAGCAGCCAATCAGGGTTTGCCAAGTAAAACAAACGGAGCCCAGAAATACGGATGCCGGTAAGCATCCACATCCGAGTGCATCATAGCGATTTTGGCTTGTCGCAGCGCCAGGGCCGGTGGGAAACCGTCCTTCATCTTCCGATAGAAATGATTCATGAACTTTGCCGTGGCGACGTCGTTCACGGGCCATAGGCTAACGACCAGCCTCGCGGCGCCGGCGTGGAGGAAGGCGCGGCTGAGCCCCAGCATGCCTTCGCCGCGCACCAGGGTGCCGAGGCCGGTCTGGCAGGCCGAAAGCACTACCAAGTCCGTGTCCAGTTTCAGGCGGAGGATCTCGGTCAAGCGCAGGATGCCGTCGTCGCCGGTGTTCGGTTGGGCCGAGAGTGCGAGGCCGCTGCGCCGAGGCTCGTGCTCATCGACAAGGGCATGCGTCGCAAAATGGATCCGTTTGTAGCCGGCCATCGCTTCGCTGGCCAATATTGTCTTGTTGGCTTTCAGGCCGACGTAGACTGTCGTGCTAGGAGCCGGGAAAACGGCCGCGATCTCTGTCACCTCGCGAAGCGTGTTGGGCAGACGGTTTAGATAGAGGCCCTGTTTCTCATATGCCGCGCGCACGATTTCTCCGGCACTCCGAGTATGGCCCACGGATTGTCGGAACACTGGGTCACCAAAGGCCAGCAGCTCTCTAGGCCAAGCCTTCCGGTCCTTAGTGGCGAGGTGAAACAAGACCGAGGCAGACGGCGCGTAGGAGATTGTCCGGCTCTCGCCGAAGACACGCGTTGAGTTCCCGTCGAGTAGGGTTTCAAAGGGAAGGTAATGTAGCATCCCGTCGGGGACGATGGTCAAGTCGACTTCCTTGCCCAACCAACGGTCGAGGGGACGCACCAACATAGCGTACAGTCGTCTGGCGCTCTGCTCGTATTCGCCGAGCCCCACTTCCGGCTTGGGTCTATCGGCTACCAGCTTCCGAAACGCCTGCACTTGACGCTCAATATCCGTCCTCGCAGGCAGCCTCACCATGACGATTTTCCCGCCTGTCACCAACCATGCCTGGGATTCTCGCTCGCCCAGCGCATACTCGATCAATGCGCTGCCATGGCGGGATAGCTCGGCTTGAATGACGCTGGCATCGAACGGGCGTCCGTCGTCTGCCGTCGCCCGGGCGGTGGCGAGCGTCTCGAGGAATGACCGCGCACGGGACTTCTCTGCATACTCCAAGGCCTCCCGACCATAACCCACGCTACCGTCAACGCGATGCAACTGCGAAAGGACCTCTATCAAGTGTTCATAGATAGTGATCTTGTCCCAGAAGAAATTGGCTTTCTGATTCGGCTCGCCAGCCTGCTCTCGCAATGACTCGATAATGGCGACAGCGGCGCGTAGATCCACGGCGGCCTCCTGGAGTAGTCCTTTGCGCCGCGCGATCTCCCCGAGACCACCGCGCGCAGGCCACATTATCTCCTTCGCATTTACCGGCTCCGCGAGGGCAAGGGCATCTCGCCAGCTTGCCTCGGCCGCAGTGATGTCGCCGCTCTCCAGTAGGGTTTGGCCGAGGGCGTTGAGCGTACGGATCTCTAAAAGCTTCGTCTGAAGTTTCTGAGCCAGAGAACGGGCTTCCCGTAGTCTTGCGATGGCCGAAGCGAAGTGGCGCGACTTAGTTTGAGCCACTGCAAGCGCCGTAAGAGCCGTTATCCGGTACGGCTCATAAGTCCCGCGTGCCGTGAGCCCCAGCGCCTCCTCCAGTCTCGCCTCCGCCTCAACTAAGTGATTCATTTTTGCGTGCAACGAACCGAGAGCGATCAGGTTGCGCTGGATCTCATCAACGTCCTGGAAACGTCTCGCGCTCTCCAGCGAAAGCTGGTAATTGTGCAGGGCACCGCGAAATTCGCCTAGCCTTTCGTAGATCCCTCCGATAAGACCAACCCCACACCCGGCTTGCCACGAGTAGTCGTTCTCCCTGCTGCGCCGAAACGTCTCCACGGAGCGTGCATGATGGTCCAGCGCACGGGCATAGTCTCCCTGCAGCAGGTAGACATTGCCAAGGTAGCGCAGGGCAAAGGCAGCAAGCCCATCCAAATTGTAGGCCTCACTGATTTGACGAGAGCGCTCGAAGTACTCCAGCGCGTCCCCTAGGTTCCCCCGTGCGACCGCCAGGTCACCCAACTCCTGCAGCGAACTGATCAGCTCAGGTCGGAGGCGCCCCTCCTCGGAGACGGTGAGCGCTTGTTTGTAGGCCTCCGCTGCCGCCTCCAAGTGGCCTTCGTCCCTCTCGATGGCACCGAGACCCGTTAGACTCACTATGATCAAATTGTAGTGCTGCAGATGCTTGGCGAGCGCGAGCGATTGTTCCTGAATAACGCGCGCCTGACCGTAATCCTTTCGCAGCCGGTACTGACCCAACAAGGCGCTGAGCATTGCGGATTTCCGCTCGTCATCGCCCTGTTCGACCAAGCGTGAAGCTTCTTGCGTCTCATCAATGGCGTGATCGAAATCGCCGATCCAACGGTAAGCGTTTGCGAGAGCGAGCCGAACGAGGAACTCCAAGTCGGTATTTCTTTTGCCCGGTTGAGACAGCAGGCTTAGGGCCTTTCGGTATTCTTTGACAGCTTCCGGTGAACGGTGTATGGCGCTCTGATACTGCGCCAGCCCATAGTGAATCGCGGCGCTCTCCGGCTCCGAAGACGCCAAGTTCCGGAGATGCAGAGACAGCGGATCATCGCCCGTAAGGCCGAGGGCGCCGAGCGACTTGTACGCCCCTTGCCAGTTAGGTAGTCCTTTAATACAGGCGAGGTTATAGGAGCGGGAGCGTTCTAAGTCGCGCGCGGCACGCGCGGTCGCGGCCAAGCCGTACACGGCATAGTCGGCCGTGATAGGGTCTTGCTGGAGCGAATCCAGGTATTCCTTCGCCGCAGTGAGGTCCCTCTTCTCTCCATAGGTGTCGACCAGCAAATCGTAGGCCCGGTAGAAGGAGGGAGTTCGGGCGATCACACTCTTCAAGATCGGGATAGCCTCGTCGAGTTTCCGTTGTCCCACCAGCATCCACGCACGGTGGTAATCGCTCAGTTCGTTCTGGCCCGCCATGGTCCCAGCCAGGACGAGAAGAAGGGCAGCGGCTTTCATGGCCTATTCCGTGCCGGGCAAGCGCAACTCAAAAGCATAGTCGAATGAGGAAGACGCGCTCTCGCCCTGCCGTCCCCACTCGGTAACGGTCAGCTTGTAGGCGCCGGAATGAAGGATGCCGGCATCACACGACAGGCTGACGTTGGATGTCCTGGAAGTCGCTAGTTCCCGTTTCTCGCCAACCGTCCGTCCCTTCGCATCCCTCAACTCGGCGAAATAGCGATACCCCGGTCTGGTCGGGACAAAAAACGATACGACGAACCGGTCTTCGCCCTGCCGGAGCACGAGTGCTGGATCGCGACTGCTGGCTTTGCGGTCCTGAGCCAGCTCAAAGACCTGGACGGGTGCCAGGGCGACCGGCAGTGGACTTACTGTCGCCGGGAGTTCGACAGTGCCGTGAGAAAAGATGCCGCGGTACGCCGGATAGACCAGAATGAGAGCCAAGGTGTAGGCGATCGCCGGATTCCAGAACACGCGCATCCACGGGTGGGCCTCCCCTGCGGGCTCCTCCACAACGGCCGGCGCCGTTACCCGGTCGGCCTCGTTGAGGCGTTCTAGATTTAACTCGCAGGTGGCACACAAGAGGACATGATCGTGCAAGACCGCAGTCTGCGTCGGGCCGAGTTCGCCGCTCTGGTAGGCCACGAGATCCTCTGCGGAGGGGCAGCCTCCGCACCGTTTGGCCAACTTCTTCAAACTGTCGCGGAGGGCCTGATCCATCGTCTCTTCGTTGTTCATACCCGAGCGCTCCTCCCCGGCCTTTCCCAAATCTTCTGGAACTGTGACCGGCCATTCTGTATATAGGACTTCACGCTGGTTTCGGGGTGACCTGTTTCCTGGGCAATTTCTTTGTAACTCATACCCATCACATAAAACAGCTTCAAACAGACGCGCTGAAACGGAGACAATTCCTCCAATACGCGACGCACCTCGCTCGCTTCTAGTCGCTCATCGACGTCGGGCGGCAGCACTCGCTCATTGCTCCCTCTTTCATCGTCCAACGGATCTTCCCGTCGGTGTTTCTCCAGCGTTTTCAAAGCCACATGTTTCGTAACTGTGCGGAGCCAGGCAGCGAGATTTAATTCCTCCGTCAGCAGTTCCTCGGCTTTCTGAAACAGACGTAAAAAGACCTCCTGCGCTGTGTCTTTTGCGAGATCGCTATTACGCAAAATGGCGTACGCTACACCTTGAACCAGATGCCGGTGACGACGCTCAATCGTCGCAAAGTAGCTATTCTCACGTGTCTGAACAAACCGCGCCAATAATTCCCCGTCGCTGCTCTTGTCTGCCTCGTCCCTATTCATTTGACTCGTTTCATGGGTGGTTTCCACACGCGATTCTACAATGACGGGCGCGCATCACGACGCCCACGTTCGACACGCACCGGCCCACTCGAGCTCGCGAAAGCGTCTAGTTGAGTATCATGACACCGCCCTAGTTGACGCTCGCCTCGCACCGGATCGGTCTTCGGGTCCGTTTGGGACTTCAGTTTCTTCCGTAGGCTTATGTACATCCCACGTTCTCCTGCACTAGCGTGCCATTGTAAACCACGATGAGATGATCGTGCCTTCACGATCTTCTACCGATCATATCCCCGATCTTACAGAGTCTAAGGTCGCGAAGGTACCGTGGCCGTTAGTTTCGGAGGTGATCGTACCCAGGACGGCAACATGCATCCCATCATCCTCTTTGATGCCCGCAAGCCCGGCGATCTGGAAAAGGCGCAGCATGCCGGCGAGCAAATCCTCCGTTACTGCATCTCAGTGGGAGGGTCGATCACTGGGGAACATGGAGTGGGGATGGAGAAGATGGAGATCATGGCCGATCAATTCCCGCCCGAGTCGCTGGATATGATCGCCAATTTCAAGAACCTCTTCGATCCCGACTGCCGCCTCAACCCGGGGAAAGTCTTGCCGACGGGGCGGGGGTGCCTCGAAATCCGTCAGAAGGTCTTGGGCCCAACGACCCCGGAGTACTAATCGAAACTATTGGCGGCTGGGGACTTCGTAGAGGTAAATCTTGTACGGACGGTGAAAGGCTTCCGCCTCTTCGACGGCCTTTGCCTTCCAACCGCGAACCTGATAGTTGAGTGACACGACGCGCGTGCCGGGCTTCAGTTCGCGCTCCAGTTTGGGGCGCAGCTTGTCGTTCGACAACGTCATCAGGTAGAGGGTGACGACGTCGGCGTTGGCGATGTCCACATCCATCAGATTGCCCTTGATGACTTGGGCACGATTCTGCAAATTCAACCGTTTGATATTGTCGACGGCGGTTTCGGCGTGCTTTTCGTTCAGTTCCACACCCACAGCCTTGGCGTGGTACCGCTGCACGGCCGTAATGAGGATGCGTCCATCTCCGCAGCCGAGGTCATAGACGGTTTCTCCGGATTTAACGCCCGCTACATCGAGCATGCGTTCGACGATCGACTGGGGCGACGCCACATACGGCGCCATACTGTTTGATTCGATTTTGGCGTGACCGAGATGCTGCGAGAAGGCGGGCCAAGCAGACAGCGCGAGTACTGTTACGGATACTCCAACGGTTGCGAGCCTCATATATCTCTATTGTGCCGTGCCGGCGGCGGCGCGGCGACTATTTTTTGACTTGACGATGCGGCCAACCATCTCCGTCACCGCGAACCAGAGGTCCCGCGGCCGGCTGATGGTGTACTCATATCCCTTGAAAAACCTCACAGCGTGGCTGATGGAGTCCTTCCACGGCACCTGCTGCGGGTTGAGATTGTAATTCATGTAGAACACGGGGTAGTCTACTTGACCGACGTCTTTGAGGGTGTCCGAGGGTACATTTTCGTTCAAAATGGCCTTCGGGCCGGCGAAGATGAGGGCGTCCGGTTGAGCGCCGGTGCGGACTTCCTTGGTGATCAGATCAGTGAGGAAGTCGGTTTCGCCGTTCTTTTCGGCAAGGCGTTTGACATCAACAGTACCCAACTGAAGGGTACCCAAGGCCTCTCCGATGCGCGGGAAATCAATTCGGTCGGCATCGTCCTGGCGATAGACGATGCGGCGTTCGTGAAGGTTAAAGGCAACGATGGAGAATTTTCCGATGCGGGGATCGCGGGAGATGGTCCGCAGGATCGACACGAGAGCAGAGGTGTCCATGGGTTGGAGAGTGGCAGAATTTGCGTTTTGAGGAGCAAAATTCACCAATACCTTCACGCTGAGGGGTTCCGCCTCGGCGCGGGACACGGGCGGTTCTTCCTTGAATTGTTCCAAATCGCTGGCCGCGACGCTGCTGGGTGGCACCATGACTTCGATCTGCCGGTCTTTGGTAGGAAGCATGGCTTCCGAGTCCCAATAGAACGAGCACACCCGCTCACTGCGGTCGCGCATGAGCCAGTCTACGTGGAATTTTCCCTCACCTAGATCAAAAGCTCCTTGCAGGTAGGCATCGCCGCGGGCATCGTCTTCCAGAATCGGGACCCGAATGCGCTGGGTGAAGTACGCCGGTTCGTCCTTGTGGTCCTCTGGAGTTACCCGCAGCACGATAGTAAGCAGATTCTCAGAGCCGGCGAGTTCGTGCAGGGGGACACTGACCTCGTAGCCGGCATGAAACTTCAGATCGAAACCAAGCGCCGGCTTCGCCGGTGTGACCGAACAGGGAAGGTCTTTGCGCGGATCCTGGGCTTCCAGAACCGCTAGATCGGTGTTAAAAACGCGGACGTTGCCATTTACCGCCTGCATGAGGACCTGGCTGCGCAGCGCGGACGGAGCGACCACCAACAAGCACAGGGATAGGGTATGCAGCGGCACGAGAATGCGGAAAGCGCTACCCATTGGTCAGTTGCCTCTAGTTTGCTCCTCCCGTGTTTGACCGTCCGACACCGTGGACAGCAGAGAGACACGTGGAGGGCCTCACGATCTATAGAGCACATGATGAACCATTTGTTGCGGAACATCAATAAGAATGTAAACCGTTTAGGGGAGGGGGCGTACTAGATGAAAGGTTTTAACACGACGGGGAGAACCTCCCGGCGGAGGTGCTATGGTGAAATCCAATGATCGGACGTTATCTAGCAATTTCCGAGGAGGTGGAGGCGGAGTTCCGCCGGGCGAAGCGCATCCATGGGGAGCGGATCCACTGCCGCGCCGGTTGCTCGGATTGCTGCGGACAGCTTTTTCAGATCACTGAGGTGGAGGCTGGGTGGGTGTCACGAGGGGTGCGCCGGTTGCCCCAGGAAGTGCGTGACCGAATGGTGGAGAAGGCGAAGACGTATCTTGACGCGCGGCGGACATTGACGGGGGTGGAAGAGTGGGGGTACGTGCCTCCGCGGGGGACGCGGCTGCCTTGTCCTGCCTTGGACGAGCACGGGGCTTGTGGGATTTACGAACACCGCCCGCTGGTGTGCCGGAAGTATGGGATGCCCGTTTGGAATGCGGATACGAAGAGGCTGTCGGCGTGCGAATTGAATTTCAAGGACGGGGAGGCGCTTCAAGACGGAAAGCTAATTCAAATCCAGACTGGAATTCATGAGCGGTGGAAGGAGTTGCAGGGGATATACAACGGCGCGGGCGGTGAGCGGCTACCCGAACCGATCAGTGTGGGGCGCGCGATCGTGGAGGATTTTTCGAGGTTTCTAGAGGTGGCGACGGAATCCTGACATCCGCTGTGTGACGGATATGCTACGCTTCGGGGGTATGGCATCCCGTAGCGTCAATAAGGTCATTTTGTTAGGGAACTTGGGCAAGGACGCGGAGACGAAATTCACTCCGTCGGGCGCGGCCCGGACCACCTTCTCGATTGCCACCAGCCGGCGGTGGAAAGACCAGCAAACCGGCGAGTGGAAAGAAGAGACAGACTGGCACAACATCGTGCTGTGGCGTCAGGAGAACTTAGGCGCCTACCTGACCAAAGGGAAACAGGTGTACGTGGAAGGCCGCTTGCAGACGCGGAACTATGAAGACCGCGAGGGCAAGAAGGTTTATGCCACCGAGGTTGTAGCGGACGATGTGATTCTGCTCGGCGGGCGCGGCGAGGCGACGGGTGGTGGTGGCGCGGACGAGTTCAGCCAGCAGCCGGTCTCAATGCCCCGGGCGCAAGCGCGGCCAAAGACGGCGAGTGCCCCGCAGCCGGAACCAGGATTCACCGAGGGGATTACCGACGACGACGTTCCGTTCTAAAACGGTTTTCACGGCGCTAGCCTCGGCAGCCGCGGGCCGCCGGGTGAAGGCGGCCCGCTTTGCAGAGTGGGCTATAACGCGCGGAGGAAGGCGACCAGGTCCGACTTTTCCTGGGTGGAAAGCTGGGTTTCCAGGATCAGGTTGAAGAATTCCACCGTGTCTTCGAGAGTCAACAGGCGGCCATCGTGAAGGTAGGGCGGGCTGTCCTTCACTCCGCGGAGAGGGAACGTTTTGATGGGTCCGTCCGAGGAGGCCATCATGCCGTTTACCATTCGCGGGGTGTAGAATCGCTCCGCTTGTAGATTGTGCATGAGATTGTCGGTGTAATAGGGTGCAGGGTGGCATCCGGCGCAGCGGCCTTTCCCGACAAAGATCTCCTGCCCGCGCATCTCGCTGGCACTGGCCTTCCTGGAGTCAAGCTTACCTTCCACGTTTAGCTTCGGGGCCGGCGGAAAGTCCAAAATCTCCTGAAACTCGGCCATGGCGTGGACCTGGCTTCCGCGATCCAGGACGTTCACCCCTTTCTTCATTGCGATGACCGGATCGCCGTCGAAGTAGGCGGCGCGCTGTTCGAACTCCGTGAAATCTTCCACCGTCTTCAGAGCGCGCTGTGATCCAAATAGGCGCTGCACGTTGACACCTCGCAGCGATGGCGTATTGATGCGGTGCCGGAACTCTTGGGGACGGATGTCTCCCACCAGGTGCGTAGCGCGATTCGTGTGACCGTTGGTGTGGCAATCCAGGCAAGCCACACCACGGCTGACGTGCTCGGTGCGCCGATCCTCAGTCTGGTTGAACTGCTGTTGTGGAAAAGGCGTAAGCAAAAGGCGAAGACCTTCGATTTGCTTAGGGTTGAGTATACCGTTGAAGAGTTCGTAAAAGTTTTCAATGGTGACCAGTTTGCCTTTGGAGACGTCGCCGAGGTCGGGGCGGGTGGTGAGGTAGATAGGCGGAGGAAACTCGGGGAGAAAGTGGTCTGGTATATCAAAGTCGAGGTCAAAACGAGTCAGTTCCCGCTTCTCCTGCTTGTTCATCTCATCGATTTCGAACTTCGGGAAGAGCATTCCGCCCTCTCCATGATTGGGGTGGGGGAGGGGGAGGAAGCCCAGCGGAAAGGCGTCGCGAGCTTTCACCTGGTCGGGAGTCATCTTCGCCAATTGGTCCCAAGTGATGCCCACAGCGAGTTTCGCGCGCACGCCTTGCTGGATCGGCTTGTTGCGCGACATGGTAATCCCCGACGCGGGGTCGTTTTTCAGGTCGTAGCGCTGCTGGAGGAGCGCCAGGTGGCGTTTTATGATCTCGGGTTTGGCGGCCGACATACGGGCCATGATGGAGGCAAACGTCTCATGGATATCGACCGGGGCATAGCTGGATGGCGGCGCCTTGTCCTGGGCCAGTGCTATGTCCAGGGCCACCAGAGTTCCCAGTCCAACAAGAAGGCCGCCGGCCAGGAGTGAACGATGGGTCCGAAGCATGTTGATTCGCACAATCTTCCTCTTTCCGCACCCCGCGACGATGCTCCAACGAGGGGTCGCTGTTTACGTCCACACGCCGGACGCGGGATTATTCCAGGAATACTGAAAAGATTTCCCGGAATTTAATTGCGGCTGCGGTGTTCTCCTAAACGAGGAGGTCATCTGCCGTCATTCACGGAATGTCTGTTGGCGTGTCACGCATCCCTGTATCGCTATGCGCGGTCGCTTTGCGGGGAGCGGCGGGAAGCGGAAGAATTGTTGCAGGAAACCTACAAGCGGGCTTTAGGGGCGAAGCGGAAGCCGGTAGCGGCGAATGCCGATGACATCCGACCGTGGATCTTCACAATCATGCGGCATGCCTGGCAAAACGAGCGGCGGCGGATGTCGCGGTCGCAGGAGACTCTGTTCGAGGACGGGGCGAACATGGCTTGCGGCGAGAATGCCGAGCTGGCGCTCAGCCGGAAGCTGCTGGTTTCCGAAGTTCGAGCTGCTGTTGATTCGCTGCCGTTGCTGTGGCGCGAGATCATCGTGATGCGCGATATGGAAGACCTCTCCTATGCCCAGATCGCGGCGGCTCTGGACTGCCCAATAGGGACCGTAATGAGCCGGCTGGCGCGAGCGCGGGGGGCACTGCGCCGCTTACTGACACCGCATGTGCCGGTGGTTCGTCGATGATCAGCTGTTCCGAAATCCGGCCGCGCATTGCGCTGTATATCGACCGGGAGGTGACGGGCGCGGAGGCCCTCGAGTTGGAGGCTCACCTTACGCAATGCGCGGAGTGCCGCCGTGTGTACGAAGACGTGCGTGGGACGGTGGATGCGGTACGCGGTGCCCGCCCCCTGTACGACGTGCCGGACGAGTCCTTTGCAGCGGTCCAGGCGATGGTCTCGCATTGGCAGTGGCGTCAGAAGCAGCGCCGGTGGATACTGGCCGCGGCCGTGGCGGTGCTGTTACTTGCGGTAGCACTTCCGTGGATTTCAAGCCGGCGGTCGGCGTATGAGGAGTTCGCGGCCCAAGCGCATCGCAATTTCGAACGTGGGACTTTTCCGCTCGACGTCGCATCGAGCCAGCCCCAGGTGGTTGCGGCCTGGCTGGAGCCACGGGTGCCCTTTCGCTTGACGCTGCCGGACTATCCGGAAGGCGGACCCAAGCGGTATGCCCTGGCCGGTGCACGTCTTATGCAGTACCGCGGAGAGGATGTCGCATACCTGGCCTACGAAATGGACCAGAAGCCGATATCCCTGCTGATCTCCTCGTCATCGCGAATCATGCCAGCAGGTGGAGAGAGCTACCAATCCGCCGGATTGACTTTCTACTTCTCGGCACAGCAGGGATTGCGAATCATCAGTTGGAAAGATAAAGGGCTGACCTACGCCCAGGTGTCGGATCTGGCCGTGCAGGGCGCAGAGTCGTGCGCAATTTGTCACGGAGCGGAACGGGACCGGCGAAAGTTTGAGGGACTGGGGAAGCGCCTGTAGATCGACCGAGCTGTTCCGTAGCTATTCATTGAGGACGCTTTGGTCGTACCACGGGCTTTCGAGGTCATGGTCTTCGTCGTCTTCAAGCTGGAAGCCAGCGTGCTCTTTGAGGTCCAGTGAGAATTTGATTCGCCGGCCTTGGGTGTCGGAGTAGATGCGGCCTTCGAGTTCCTTGCCGATGAGGCCTTCGAGGTTCTTGAAGTACTGCACTGGAAAGACGAAAGTGGCGTGCGTTTGGCGCTCGGCTTCGGCGCCTGTAAGGACGTCGTGAGAGCGGCAATAGCACTTCACCACCGGAACCATACCGTCCTGGTCGCCTAGCCTCCGGCCCTTCGAGAGGAGGATGCGCTGCAGCCGGCCGGTGCGGAGTTCCACCGAGTCGTATTCCGAAGCGTAGTCGTTCTTAGCATTCATTCTGTTCGCCCTGAGCATATCAAGCGGGCAGCGTCAGGCGCGCTTCACACCCTCGGGCGCCGGCGCGATTCTGAAGGGCCAGCGTGCCTCCATGGGCTTCCACGATCTGCCGGCTGAGAACCAGGCCGATGCCGGAGCCTCCGGGTTTGGTCGTGAAGAAGGGCACAAACAAGTTGGCCGTGTTGGAGAGGCCCTGGCCTTCGTCGCGGATCCAGACCTCCAGTTGCGAAAGGCCGCGCACCCAGCCGACTTCCACGCCGCCTCCGGTTTCCAGAGACGCGTCCACCGCATTGCGGATGAGGTTGATGAGGACCTGTTCGAGCTGATCGCTGTCGGCAAGGATGCGCATGTTCGGCCCCTCGTCCAACGCGATGCGGAGGCGGGTCTCAAGACCGGCGGCGCGACGGATCAGCGGCGCTACTTCGAGTGGTTCCAGGCGCGGCCGCGGCAGTTTCGCCAGGCGCGCATAGGCCCCCATGAAGCGGCTGAGCGCTTCCGAACGGGAGGCGATGATGCCCAAGCCGCGGTCCATATCCTCGCGCCAGTCTTCAGCCAGCGGATCGCGCCGGATCATGCTCTGCAGGCTGCCGGCGATCGACTTGATGGGCGTGAGAGAGTTGTTCAGCTCATGGCCCAGAACGCGCACCAGGCGTTGCCACGCTTGTAGCTCCTCTTCGCGCAGGGGCCGCGTGAGGTCGGCGATCACCAGCAGGGAATGCGGCAGTCCGCCCTCGCGGAACATGCTGCGGTTAATGCCCCAGCGTCCGGCGGCGCCGGCGAAGGTTCGCTGCACGGTCTGACGAGGCTCACCAGTAAGGAAGTCTTTCAAGCCAAGCGCGCCGGCGTCCAGATCGAGGATGCGCTCAGCAGGCTGATTCAGCAGCCGCTCGCCGGCGCGATTCACCAGCTTCAACTGCTCCTTCTCATTGAACGCAAACACGACGACGTCGATCTCCTCCATCACCTTGCGCAGCAGCGTGGTGGCTTCCATCGCGCCCAGACGCTGGGCACGCAGGGTGGCGCCCATGGCGTTCACCTGGATCATCACGTCGCCCAAGGCATCCTCATGCTGAGCTCCGCGGGCGCGAATGGAGTAGTCTCCTTCACGCATCGCTTCCAGCAGATTGGCGAGGGTGCGCAGGGGCTGTGAGACGCGCTCGCGAAGGCTGAGTGCGAAGCCGAGCCAGCACCCATACATGATCAGGTCGAGAGTCCACTGCACTTTGGCGGAATACGAGAAGAGGAGAACAGTAGCGCTGATGATAGCGGGCAGTCCGGCAAACAGAGCGAGGACGAAAATCCTATCTTCGAGCGAGAGTCTGTGCGGACGGAGGTTCATGCCGCGTTATAGACCGTAGCGCTGCAAACGCCGGTAGAGGGCGCTTCGGCTGAGTCCCAAAGCATTCGCGGCGTGGCTGACGTTGCCTCCATAACGCGCCAGCGCCTTCTTAATGAGGAAGGCTTCCACTTCTTCCAGGCTCATGTCGTCCATGCGTTTTTGGCCGCCCTCGCGGCCGGTACGGAGGGCGAGATCGCCGATGCGAACCAGCGAATCGCTGGTCATCAATACAGCGCGTTCCACCACATGATTCAGTTCGCGTACGTTGCCTTGCCAAGTGTTCTCGACCAGCGCCTGCATGGCCGCGGAATCGAAGCCGGAGAGGTTCTTGCGATAGCGGCGGGCATGTGTGGCAAGGAAGTGCATGGCGAGAATGGGAATATCCGCGCGCCGTTCGCGCAGCGGCGGTATGTGGATTTCGATCGTGTTGAGGCGAAACAGCAGGTCCTGGCGAAACCGGTTGCTGGACACCTCTTCGGAAAGATTGGCGTTGGTGGCCGACACAACCCGCACATCCACCTTGCGAGTCTTCGAAGACCCGACGCGCTCCATCTCGCCCGTCTCCAGAACACGGAGTAACTTGGCTTGCAGGTTGAAGGGGACGTTGGCGATTTCATCGAGAAACAGCGTGCCGCCATCGGCCAGTTCAAAGCGGCCCACGCGATCCGTCTTGGCGTCGGTGAACGCACCTTTGACGTGGCCGAAGAGTTCGCTTTCGAAGATGCCTTCAGCAAGGCCGCCGGCATTCACGGTCACCATCGGCTTGCCACTACGGCCGGAAACCGCGTACAGCGTCTGGGCCACCACTTCCTTACCTGAGCCCGGTTCGCCGGTGATCAGCACGTTGGCATCAGACGGGCCGACGCGCGAAATCAATTGGAGCACGGGTTGCATCGACGGCGCCTCGGCGATCATCACCGGACGGCCGTCGGCGCGCAGCAAACGGTTCTCAGCCTCCAAACGCTGGCTGCGGCGGAGGGCTTCGCTCAGTTCTACCTGCGTCTTCACGATGGCGAGAAGGCGCGCGTTCTCCCACGGTTTCTGAATGAAGTCGCGGGCGCCGCGGCGCATGGCTTCCACGGCCAGTTCCACCGATCCCCAGGCGGTCATGACGATCACTGGCAAGGTGCCGTCGATGGCCTGGATCCGCATCAGCAGGTCGAGGCCTTCCTGGCCGGAGGTGGTGTCGCGCGTGTAGTTGAGATCCATCACCAGCGCGTCGAAGTCTTTCGCTTCGAGGGCGGCGATGATGCCCGCCGGTGACGTGGCCGACTCCGTCATGAACCCCTCGCCCTTCAGCAGGAAGCGAAGGGCTTCGAGCACGTCGGTCTGGTCGTCGGCGATGAGGATTCGGATTTGGGCGGGGTTCTTAAGCATTCGAATACGGAAGCTTGATTATAAGCCGCGGGGCTGCTGACGAAGTCCCGGGCATTGCCAAGCTCCCGTTACACCGTGCGTAGCAGCCAGATGCTGCCATTGGATGTGCGGACGGAAATCGTCGGCCCGCCATGGCCCACAGTCGTTTTCACGCGCCGCGTGCCGTCGCCCAGTCCACAGGGGAACTCACTGCGGATGGTGCCATTCAGCGTTTCCGCGTCCAGGTCGGCGTCCATCAAGCCAGGGAAGTCAAGCACGACGGATCCGTTGACAGAGGAGAACGTGTGGCCTCCGTCGATGCGGACCTCGCCCACCGACGCGACGATTGAGCCGTTGATGGTCTCCGCCAGCGCGCTCTTCGAAGTAGAGATTTCGATCTTGCCGTTCAGGGTATGGGCTTCCACATCGCTTGCCATACCTTGGGCGCTGACACCGCCATTCACCGTACGGACGACCAGGCGGACGCCGGGTGGAACACGAACGCTGAATTCCACCTGTGCCGCATCCTCGGGCGTGCCTGTGTCTGAAGAAACGAGAGTGATGCCGCCATCGCGGTCGAGTACGTCGATCTTCAGGCGCGACGGGGCGCGGCCTCGGCGGACCGCAAACACCTCGACATCGCGGCCAGTGGCGCGTTCCGCCTTCACATCACCGTGGAAACCGCGGATCTCCACCGTCTGGCCGGAAGCAATGCGGCCATTCCAGTGGAAGTAGTTCCATCCCGTACTCGCAGTCAGGTTCATCGCGGCCAGCACGCCGCACAACAGCAGAGTTACTACACGCATCGGCCCCTCCTCACTCCCATCGCAACGCAACCAGCGGATCGACTCGCATGGCCCGGCGGGCGGGCACAAAGCAAGCCATAAGGGCGACCAAAGACATAGCGGAGGCGACGGCCACAAAGGTGAGAGTGTCCGTTGGCTCCACTTCGAAGAGCAGCGTTTTCAGCAGCCGCGCCATCATCAGCGAGGCTGCAACTCCAATGACGAGACCGAGAGAAACCACTTGCATGCCTTGCCGCAGGACCATTGCCATCACACCGCTGGCATCGGCTCCCAGCGCCATGCGCAGGCCAATCTCCGAGGTGCGCTGGGCCACGGCATACGACATAACACCATAGATGCCGATGGCTGCCAGAAGAAGCGCGGCAGCGGCGAAGAAGCCAAGAAGTAACGTTTGAAAACGAGGCTGCGACACGGATCGCGCAATAAGATCGTCCATCGATTCGACGTCGGAGACCGGCAACTGCGGGTTCATCTGGTGAACTACGGCTTGCAGTGCCGGGGCGATGCTCATTGGTTCTCCCGCGGTACGCACGACGAACGTCATAAAGGCGAACGGAAGCTGTGGGTGTGAGTAATAGATAGTCGGATACGCTTTGCTATCCAACCCACTGTGCTTAATGTCACCCACAATTCCGACGATCACGCCGGGCGTGGCATCGCCCATGTCGACGACGAGCCTCTGGCCAATGGCGTCCTGGTTGGGAAACTGCTGGCGGACCAGTGATTCGCTGACCACGAATGTGCGCGGCGCCTGGTCGCGATAGTCGTCCTGATTGAAAGCGCGGCCGCGTCGCAGCGGGATTCCCATCGTGCGGAAGTAATCCGGGTGGATGATGCGAATGTCAGCGCCGGCCGCCTCGGCGGGGCTTGGCTTCGGACGTCCAACCACAAGGTAATCCGTCCCCGCGCCCATACCCGCGAAGGGCAGGAACGTGATGGATGATGCCGATGTAACACCTGGCAGGTGCTGTACTCGATCTACCGCGTCTTTGAAGAACGCCACTCGTTTGCCGGCGTCTTCATATCCCGCCGACGGCAGACTGACGTTGGCCGTTAGTACATGCGCCGGTTGGAAGCCCGGATCGACGGCTTGCAATTTGACGAAACTGCGAACTAACAAGCCCGCGCCAGTCAGCAAAACGAGCGAGAACGCTACCTGGGCTGCGACGAACAGGCCGCGCAGCGACAGAAGGCGGCTTGAGGCAGTGGAGGCGCCGCCGGCACGCATCGTTTCAGCGAGTCGAATGTGGCTGCCAGAGAGCGCCGGGGCGAGGCCGAAGAGGATTCCCGTCACCAGGGTGAGGGCGGCAGTGAAGGCAAAAACGCGCCAGTCGAGATTGATTTCGTTCAGACGCGGCAAACTGCGCGGAGCCACCAGTTGCAGCGCGGCGATGGTCCAATAGGCAAACAGTAACCCCAGCGCTCCGCCGGCAGTGGCTAAGAGTAAGCTCTCCGTGAGTAACTGCCGGGCAACGCGGGAAGCGGCGGCGCCCAGCGAGTAGCGGATAGCGATCTCACGGCGGCGCGAGGTTGCACGCGCCAACAGCAGGTTCGCCACGTTGGCGCAGGCAATTAACAGCACAAGACCAACGGCGCCCTGGAAAATCAGGATGCTGGTTTGTACACCACCTACCAGTTGGTCTCGCAGAGTAACTACGTTGGCGCCCCAGTTAGGGTTGAATTCCGGATAAGCCTTCTCCAAGCGGGACGCGATGACCGTCATCTCGGCCTGGGCCTGTTCGCGCGTGACGCCGGGCTTTATGCGGGCAATCGCGCGAGCGTAACGCCCGGCGCGTTTGCGGTAGTCGCGAGCCGGATCGAGTTTCATCGCTGTCCACATCTCCGTTTTGCGGCCCAGAGACGGGAAGGTGGACGGCATGACGCCGGTGACGGTGTTGGGGCGGCCATCGAAAGTAATGGTGCGGCCGACGATCGAGGGGTCCGCGCCGAATTTGCGGACCCACAGGGAATGGCTCAGTACGACCGTGCGATAGTCGCGGATCTCGGCGTCATCGGCAGAAAAGACGCGCCCCAGCGCAGGCTGGACGCCGAGCAGCGGAAAGAATTCGGGCTCCACGATCTGGAGGCTGATCTCTTCGGGTTCGCCGGCGCCGGTGAGGCTGCCGGTGCCGTCGATAATCAGGCTCATCTTTTCGAAGACAGTATTTTGCGCGCGCCAGTCGCGGTAGTTAGCCGGTGAGATTGAGTTCCGGTCGTTGCCAAGGCGGCGATTGTGTTCCCACACCATCACCAGTTGTTCCGGCGCGGCGAAGCCCAACGGACGCAGCAGGACGGAATCAACCACAGTAAAGATAGCGGTGTTGGCGCCTATGCCGACAGCGAGGGCTGCAATCGCGATCGCCGCAAAGCCGGGGGACCGCAGCAGCAAGCGGATGGAGTAGCGAAGATCCTGGCCCACGGTGCCCATATGGTGAGGGGATCTAAGCAAACCGAATGCCACACCCTTGACCCCGTTTGTTTTCAGCGTCATTCGAAAGTTAGACCGGCATCCGGGTGTCCGAAATCGGGACAAGCCTGTGCAGAACCGCACAAGTAAGACGGGAAGTACAATAGAACTATCCATGGAATTCCAAGGGGGTAACTCGGACGGGAGATGTGTGCGCATTACGGTGCTGGGATCGGGCACAAGCGTAGGTGTGCCGTCGATTGGTTGCCGCTGCGCCGTTTGCACTTCCCCCGACCCGCGCGATCAACGCCTGCGGCCATCCATCCTGGTGCGCTGGGGCGGGCGGAGCGTTGTGATCGATACGACGCCGGACTTCCGGCAGCAGGCTCTGCGCGCCGGTATGGATCGCATCGACGCCATCCTTTATACGCACGGACATGCCGACCATGTGTTGGGCTTGGACGATGTGAGGCCGTTCAACTTCATGCAGAACGGGCGCATTCCGATCTATGCGAACGAAGCCACGATGAACGTCATCAAGCGCTGCTTCTCCTATGTTTTCGACACCAAGAAAACGGAATCGTCGGTGCCTAAAATCGATGCTTACACCATCAACGGCGCCGCGGTGCGCATCGACGATCTGGATTTTATCCCCATTCCGGTGAAGCACGGATCTGGCGACGTCCTCGGTTTCCGGTTCGGCAACGCGGCGTATCTTACCGACCACAGCACCATTCCGGAAGCGTCCCTGGAGTTGTTACAAGGACTGGATGTGCTCTTCCTGGATGCCTTGCGTTACAAGCCGCACCCCACGCACAGCACCGTCCAACAGTCACTGGAATATGTGGAGCGTCTGCGACCGAAGATGACTTACTTCACGCACATCTGTCATGACCTGGGCCACGAACGTGCGGAGAGCATGCTGCCGCCCCATGTGCGGCTGGCCTACGACGGCCTGGACATTACGGTAGGGGAGCAGAACTGAATGGGTCCGTTCCGGGTATTCCGCAGCCTTTCTGAGGTGGGCGACGATTTTGGCCCCTGCGCGCTGACGATAGGGAACTTTGACGGGTTGCACGCCGGCCATCGCGACATCTTGGAGAAGGTGGTGCGGTTGGCGCACGCGAAGGGGTGGAAACCTTCGGTGCTGACGTTCGATCCGCACCCCACGAAGGTGGTTGCACCGCAGCGAGCTCCGAAGCTGCTGACCACTCCCGATGAACGGGCCGCGCTGATGGCCGCCGAGGGCATCGAGCAGGTGCTGATTCTTCCCTTCGACGTGGCGTTCTCAAAGACCAGCGCGGAAGAGTTTGTGGAGCGGATTGTGGTGGGCAAGCTGCACGCGAAGGCCGTGATGGTGGGCGACAACTTCCATTTCGGCAAGGGACAGGGAGGCAACACGGATGGCCTGCGGCGGTTAGGAGAGAAGTTCGGGTTCGAAACACTGATTCTGGCCGGCGTCCACAAGCGGGGGCGCATGGTTTCGAGCAGCGAAGTGCGAGCGCTACTCGAGCGGGGCGACGTCTCAATGGCATGCCGGCTGCTGGAGCGGCCTTATGCGCTGGTGGGGGAAGTGGTGCCGGGACGCGGCGTAGGATCCAAGCAGACGGTACCGACCTTGAATCTGGATACCAAGGCGGAAGTGATCCCGGCGAACGGTGTCTACATTACGGAAACGACGGATTTGGATAACGGACGGCACTGGCGTTCCATCACCAACGTGGGCAACCGGCCGACATTCGACGGCGGGCTGCTGAGCATCGAAACGTTCCTGCTGGACCCGCTGGACGGCGAAGCGCCGCGGCGGATGCGAGTAGCTTTTCGGCGGCGAGTGCGCGAAGAGCGCAAATTCGAGTCGCCGGAAGCGCTAAAATCACAGATACTGCACGACGTCGCCCAGGCCAGAACATGGTTCCGCCGGATGGAGGCGTAAGCCACAAATTTTTTGCGCTCCTCGACCCGAGCGTGATAACTTGAAATTGAGATCTTTAAGTACGGAATTGTTAATCATAAGGAGAAAGCGGAAATGCTTGTATCAATGAGACAGGTCCTCGACGAAGCGTCGAAGGGCGGCTACGGCGTTGGCGCGTTCAATGTCAACAACATGGAGCAGATTCAATCGATCATGGAAGCGGCTCGTGAAACGAAGTCGCCGGTGATCGTGCAGGCCAGCCGGGGTGCACGTTCTTATTCGCAGGACCGCTTCCTCTATCACCTCATGGTGGCGGCCACGGAATTGTATCCGGAGATCCCAACGGTGCTTCACCTCGATCACGGGAACAGTCCGGCCACCTGCAAGTCCGCCATTGAGATGGGCTTCACCAGCGTGATGATGGACGGCTCATTGATGGAAGATGGGAAGACTCCTTCGTCGTTTGAACACAATGTGGCAGTGACGCGCGAAGTGGTAGAGATGGCGCACGCCAAGGGCGTGACGGTGGAAGGCGAGATTGGCTGTCTGGGCGGTATTGAAGACGGCCATGGCGCCGGCGGCGACGGTTTGGAACACCTGACGGACCCGGATCAGGCAGTTGCGTTTGTCGAGCAGACTGGTCTGGACGCGCTGGCGATTGCCATCGGGACCAGCCATGGCGCCTACAAGTTCAGCAAGGCTCCCACGGGCGATACGTTGAAGATGGACACGCTAATTGAAATTCACCGGCGGCTGCCGAACGTGCACCTGGTGATGCATGGATCGTCGAGCGTGCCGAAGGAACTGCAGGACATCATCAACCAGTACGGCGGGAAGCTGAAGCCCACCTGGGGCGTGCCGGTGGAAGAGATCCAATTGGGTATCCGCAACGGCGTGCGTAAGATCAACGTCGATACCGACAACCGTCTGGCGATCACAGGCGCGATTCGCAAGGTGCTGTTTGAATCGCCGGAGAAATTCGATCCGCGCGACTATATGAAGCCCGCGCGCGATGCGATGAAAAAGGTTGTGGCGCAGCGCATGACGCAGTTCGGCCAGGCCGGCCATGCCGGCGACTACAAATCTATCCCGCTGAGCGAGATGGCGAAGCATTACGCTGAGCAGACAGTCACGGTGTAGTTGACGTTTAGGGGCGGTCCGGGCCGGCAACGGTGCGGACCGCCGCAGACTGGCTGCGCTACCGGGCGGGTCGGTCCAGGACGGCTCTGACCTTGGCCGCCAGCTGGTCAGGACTGAATGGCTTCTGAAGGAATTCAGCGCGTTCGTTGCTGCTGCCTGGCTGGACGACGGCGAACCGGTCGTATCCCGACATGAGGATGACCTTCACGTCTGGCCAGCGCTGCTTCAGCCGGTTGGCTAACTCGAGGCCGCCGATCTTGGGCATCACAAGATCTGTGAGGATCAAATCGATTCGCTCCGCGTTCTCGAAAAGAGACAGAGCCTCAACGCCGTTGGTGGCCGCGACGACGCGGTAGCCATAGGCTGTGAGGGCATAAGTCACGAACTGGCGCACGTCGGGCTGGTCTTCGACTACCAACACGGTCTCCTGTCCCTGGAGCGGCTGTGCGGCTGGGGCAGACTGCGTGCCAGTGGCCCTGCTGTCCGCTATTTTCGGCAAATAGACTGTGAAGGTGGATCCACGGCCCGGGTTGCTGCTCACCTCGATGAAGCCGCCGCTCTGGGAAATAAAGCCGTGAGCAACCGATAGTCCAAGTCCGCTCCCTTTGCCTATTTCCTTAGTTGTGAAGAACGGCTCAAAAACCCTTCTGCGGGTGGTCTCATTCATACCGACGCCGCTATCGCCGATTGACAGCGAGAGGTAACTCCCCTCACGGGCATCAGGATGCGAGTGAGCCTGTTTTGCGTCTACTTCCACAAGAGCCGTCTCAATCAGCAAGTGACCGCCGCGCGGCATGGCGTCACGAGCGTTCAGCACGAGGTTCAGCAATACCTGTTCCAACTGGTTTGCATCAACGAGGACGGTTCCGACTTCCTGTCTCAGATTGAAGAGGACCTCCACGTGTTCGCCGACAAGGGGCTCCACCAGAGAGCGCATTTCGCTCACGATTCGATTCAGATCCGTGACTTGTGGCCGCAGCGTTTGCTTACGGGCGTAGGCCAACAGTCTCTGTGTGAGTTCAGCGGCGCGTTCTCCGGCCTTCTGTATCTGGGTGAGATCGGCGGCGAAGGGAGAGCCGGCCGGAAGTTTGTCGAGCACAAGGCAGGCGTGCCCGTTGATCACGGTAAGCAGATTGTTGAAGTCGTGAGCGATCCCGCCGGCGAGGAGTCCGACGGACTCCATCTTTTGAACTTCCAACAGCTTGGTGTCCGCAACCTTGCGCGAGGTGATGTCACTGATTACGAGCCTACAGACCATTTCACCCGTAGCGCCAGCCACCGTAACAGCTTCCAGGCGTGCCCAGAATTGGCCGCCATCGGGACGCACCATCCGCAGTTCGAAGCACTGTGGGACTGACGTGGCGAAGAGCTCCCTGCGGCGGAGGTAGTACACGTCTTCGTCCTCAGGGAGAATAAAGCTGGTTAAGCGGCGGTTACCGATAGAGGCCCTTGAAAATCCCAATAGTTTGGCCGCGGTGAGATTGGCTTCCAGGATCTGGCCTTGCTCAGAGACTGTGAGATATCCGACGGGGGCCAGTTCGTAGAGGTCGAAGTAGCGCTCGCGGGAAGCTTCAAGTTCGGATTGCGCACGGCGTAGTTCCTCGTTCTGCAACTCCAATTCGATCTGATGCACCCGAAGCTCGTACAACAGGCGGGTCAGCTCCGCAGGAGATGCCGGCAGCGAGTCACCTGCTCCGTTTGTGCGAAGCTGCTCTTCCGCGCGCCTGCGTAACGTTATGGCGTCAATCGCTGGTTCGTCCGGAGGATACATGCAGTGCCTCGCGTGCGATCTTCTGCTCGGTGATATCGACGAAAGTGATTACCGCGCCCTCGATCACATTTTCAAGCGTTCGATAGGGCCGGATGCGGAGCGTATACCAGGCGCCGCTTTTTGTTTGCGCCTCCACCTCCTTGGGGACGAGGGTGTCCAATACCTCTTTAATGTCCTCCACAAGATGGTCATAGCCCAAAAGGTTGGATACGATGTGACCCACCGGCCGTCCCACATCGCTCAAAATCAAGTTAATCACCTGGGTCACGACGGGAGTAAAGCGGAGGATTCGCAGTTGATGGTCCACGAAGATGGTGCCGATGCCCGTGCCCGCCAGCAAGTTGTTCATGTCGTTGTTGGCGCGAGACAGATCGGATACCTTCTGCTGCAACTCCGCGTTCACAGTGGCTAATTCTTCGTTGACGGACTGCAGTTCTTCCTTGGAAGTTTCGAGCTCTTCGTTAGTCGATTGCAGTTCCTCATTAATGGATTGCATCTCCTCGTTGGAGGATTTCAGTTCTTCGTTGGATGTTTCCAGCTCTTCAATTGTGGTCTGCAGGTATTCCTGTTTGGCACGCAGTTCCTGTTTCAGTGCGGTGACGTGCGCATCGTTGTCGGCGGACGTATCGGCCGCGCCGGAAGGCTCTTCAGCCATCTCCTGGGCGGGCTGGACTTCCTGGAAGGTGATGAGGAACGCTCGCGCCCCCACTTCGGGAGCGCCTACTTGCAGCGGGCGAACAGTCAGGTCGATGGCGGTGTAGGAGCCGTTGGTCTTGACGTGGACGCGGGATTCGGTCACCGGTTCCCCTTGCAGTACGGCGCGGTGCAGGGCCGTAGCCAGCCGTTGGCGGAGACCTTCGCGTCCCATTTTGAGGATGTTAAGTGTGGCATCGCCAGGGGGAGGCTCAAGAAACATTCCGGTGCGGCCGTGAACGTAGAGGATGGTACCGTGTTCGTCGACGAGGGCTGCGACGGGTGCGAACTCCAGGAGCAAAGCGCGCTCCGTGCTCTCGCGCAGGGAGACCTTGGATTCTGCCGGTGTTTTGCCCGGGTGCCGGACGGCAGCGGCGTCGGAAATGTCCGCGGGCCAGCCGCTGGCGGCCCGGCGTGCACCCGAAACATCGGCCCGGCGTTGGAAGAGTTTCGCCTGACGGTCGATGACGGAAAACAGTTCAGTAAACTCGCCTACCGTCTCGGAGGTACCAAGAAAAAGGAAGCCGCCCGATCGTACAGCGTAGTGAAACAGGGGGAGGAGTTTCTTTTGCAACTCTCCGTCCATGTAAATGAGCAGATTTCGGCAACTGATCAGATCGAGCCTGGAAAACGGCGGATCCTTAATCACATCCTGTTCAGAAAAGATCAGTGTGTCGCGGATGCCCTTCTGGACGCGAAACGCGCTTCCATCCGGTTCCTGGACAAAGAAGCGCGTCAAATACTCCGGCGGCACGTCGGCCGCGATGCTGGCCGGGTATAATCCAGCGCGAGCCTTTTCGATAGCCTGGGCATCGATGTCGGTAGCGAACACCTGCAACTTAAAACTCTGCCGCATTGCTTCCACCTGCTCGTGCAGCAGGATGGCGATGGAATAGACTTCTTCTCCCGTGGAACACCCGGGCACCCACACGCGAATGGTTGCACCAGTGGGTTTGCCAGCCAGCAGTGCGGGAATACAGCGTTCCTTAAGCGCGTCGAACGCCGCCGGGTCGCGAAAGAAGTTGGTCACGCCGATCAAGAGGTCGCGAAAGAGTAAATCCAATTCGGGCGCATTCTGCTGTAAATAGCGAACGTACTCATCCAACCGTTCCACCTGATTGATGGCCATGCGGCGCTCCACGCGCCGGGCTATCGTGTTCACCTTGTAGTGCGAAAAGTCGTGGCCTGTTTGTGCCCGCAAGAGGACGAAGATCCGCTTCAGGGAACTCTCGGATTGCGGCGTACGGATAGGGGCGGGGATGGCTGTCCTTCCGAATGCGTGGGCTACATACGAGATGAGTTGGGCGGGCATCTCCGCGGGAGGAAGCACAAAGTCGACCAGGCCGGTGGCGATGGCACTGCGGGGCATCCCGTCGTATTCCGTCGATTCGGGGGTCTGCGCCATGACCAGTCCGCCTTCGCCTTTTACGGCGCGAACTCCAAGCATGCCGTCGCTGCCGGTGCCGGAAAGCACAATACAAATCGCTTTCTCGCGCTGATCATGGGCGAGGGAGCGGAAGAAGAAATCGATAGGCAGCCTCATGCCGCGAGGCGAGCTTGGCTCCAATAACTGGAGCGTGCCGTTGAGGAAGGCCATGTCTCGATTGGGCGGAATGACATACGCGCAATTCAGTTCGACCTTCATGCCATCTTCGACGTCGAAAACTTGCATTCGCGTGTAACGCTTGATGAGTTCGGACAGGATGCTCTTGTGGTCAGGCGACAAATGTTGCACCAGGACAAAAGCCATACCGGGCTCGCTATCGGCGGGCATGCCGGAGAAGAACGCCTCAAAGGCGGCGAGCCCTCCGGCGGAAGCCCCGACGCCGACAATCGGGAATGTCGCAGTCACCGGTTGGGATTGTGCCTCGGCCCCTGTTGGCACAGGCTTCGCGGTCAGATCACCCTTCTTTTTGCTCACGATAGCGATGTCCTTAGTAAGAATGGGAATCAGCCGGTGGCGCCGTCGGATCCGTAGCTCATGATACTCCTAAACGGTAAGCCGTGTGGGCCGTTAGTTGAGTATCGGAGGCGCTTTTATGTACGCCATGGGGATGTCGCCGGTGAGCGAGTTGAGCCAAGTGACCACAGATTTTACCTCGTCATCGGTGAGGGACGTCGAACATTGGTGCACGGACATGTATTTCACGGCATTATTAAGCGACGTGACACTGCCATCGTGGAAATAAGGAGCTGTCTTGGCGATGTTACGCAGGGACGGCACTTTGAAGAACATCTTATCGGAATCGGCCTTCGTGACTCCATAGCGGCCGGGATCCTTCTGGTTATCCCAGGGCTTCACCAGGCCCACCTTTTGATACATGGAACCGCCCACCAGCGTCCCGCTATGGCAGCCTGCGCAACCGCCGTCGACGAACAGCTTGAAGCCGGCGCGTTCCGGCTCCGTGAGGGCGGTCTTATCGCCGGCGAGGTACTTGTCCCATCGCGACGGTGTTACCAGGCCACGCTCAAATGAACCGATGGCGATGGCCATGTTATCGAAGGAGACCGGATCGGCCTGTTTCGGAAACGCGGCTTTGAACATGGCAACGTAACCGGGGATGCTGTTGAGACGCGCCACGACTTCCTTCTCCGCATCCATTGCCATCTCAACCGGGTTCATGACGGGACCCTTGGCTTGCGCTTCGACGTCGGCGGCGCGGCCATCCCAGAACTGCACAAAGTGACCCGCGGCGTTGTACACGGTTGGCGAGTTGCGGCCACCCTTCTGCTGTTGAAAGCCAGTGGAGGTGGCCTGGTTATCGACGCCGTAAGTGTTCAGATCGTGACAGCTGTTGCAGCTGACGTCATTCGCCTTGGAGAGCCGTTTGTCATAAAAGAGGGCGCGCCCCAGATCCACCTTTACTTTCGACGCCGGATTGAGAGCGGATTGAAATGAGGCAGGCAGCGGTTTGAAGAGTTTAATCGCCGAGGGATCATTGTCCGGCGGGGCAGCCACCCCGAAGGATACGATACCGAGAATAAGAGAAAAGAGTATTGTTCTACGCATATACACCAGTTTCTCACTTTCGCGAGAAACTGAGATTGATTGTGGTTTCGCTTCCATCGCTGGCCGCAACGATAGTGACGATGCGTTCGTTGCCTTCGTCGGTAGCATGAATCACGCCGCCCGAATCGTTGTGGGTGAGGTTCAGCTTCCATGCGCGTCCCTGTTTGCGGAATTCGCGTTCGTAGTAATCGAGGACCTTACGGACGTCATCTGGGGTGGTCATGGTAACGTTGGCCACGTCCCGCTCTTCCGTCTCAACGCGAACGTTGGCCTTCGCCGCCGCACCCGGATACTGCGGGACCCAGAGCGGCAGTTTCACCGGCGCATCGCTGTTGATGGTGACTGATTCCTTGCCGTCGGTATCGATGACGATGTGGCCTTTCTTCACGTCGTCGAATCGCAAGGTGACGGTCTTGCCATTGCGCTTGTCCCGAACGATGACGGTGCCGCGGGCTTCATCGACACTGACGATCTCCGCATCCGCATTCAAGGCAGTGATCATGCGCGTGATGGCCACGCCGGGATTACGGCGGAACAGGTCGGCGTCAATGCCGGCGTCGCGGGCCTTCTTAGCGACAAAGAGACCGGTGACTACGGCCGCGACGCCCAGCAGGACGACGATGGCGGCGATGGCGGCCAGAATCCAGACGATGGGGTTCGTACTTTTTGATGCCGGTGCGTTCTGAGGTGTCATATGATTAGTACCCGTTCGCGATGATACGTGAATTTCGTGATCAAATAAACTGCGTATGACCAGGAAGCACTTCCTCTCCCTCTTCGCCGGCGCGGCCACTCTTGCTGCCCAACAACGCCAGGCCGACTTGAATGACGGTGAAGCCCATGGCGACCCGCCGTTCCTCATTGAACCAGGATGGATGCCGTTGCTGAACGGCAAGGACACCAGCGGGTGGGTGGGCGATGACGGCAAGCCGCATGAGTGGTTCACGACCACCGGGATTCGTTGGGACCGGCTGTTGGGCCCGACGCGCCTTTCCGGCGTGAAGGAGCCGGGAGGGCGGATTGTGAACGGCCCCGGCCGGACAGCGAACCTGGTCACCGAGCAGAAGTTTGGCGATATGGAATTGTATCTGGAGTTCATGCTCGCCAAGGGGTCGAATTCCGGGGTGTACCTGCACGGGCTCTACGAGGTGCAGGTGTTCGATAGCTTTGGGTCTACGGAACCGATTAAGAGTTCGGATGGGGGCGGAATCTATCATCGCTGGATCAACAATCAGGGCGTGGGCGGGTCAGCGCCGAGGGTGAATGCCTCGCGGATGCCGGGGCAGTGGCAGTCGTATTACATCTTGTTCCGCGGGCCGCGCTTTGATGGGGCGGGGAAGAAGACTGAGAACGCTAAGTTTGTACGGGTGGTGTACAACGGGACGCTGGTGCAGGAGAACGTGGAGGTGGATGGGCCAACCCGGGCGGCGATGAATATACCGGAGGCGGCGACGAATCCGATCATGCTGCAGGGCGATCACGGGCCAGTGGCTTATAAGGATATTTATTGGCGGCCTCTGCGGGCCTTGGTGGACCGCTAGGTCTAAACGAAAAATCGCGAGCGTTGAAAGTGATGGGCGATCACCCCTCGGGGCGGGCGCAAAAGCAAACTTCTTCTCCCCAACCGGGAGATGAGCTTTGAGGGAGAGAGCGCCACACCGCGGGTATTAGAGCATGTGTCGATGAGATTCGAGCTGAGGGTTGCGCCAAGTGACTGTTACTGTTGGAGAAATAGGCTTGCGAAGGGCGTGACCTGCGAGCGGGCCGCCCGAATGGTGGCCCATAAATATGGGATACTGGCGTTGTGAAGACGACGCTGGAAATCCCGGATACTACCTTCCGCAAGGCCAAGGCCACCGCCAGTGCATTGGGAATTCCCCTGCGCGAATACGTGACGCGAGCAGTCGAAGAAAAGCTCTCTCAAGGAAGTCGACAGCTGGGCAAGCCCTGGCTGGAATGTGCGGGCGAACTGGCCCATCTCCACGGGGAGACGTTGGGGATACAGAAGATCATCGACGAGGAATTTGAACAAATCGAACCAGAGGACTGGACTTGATTCTGGACACAAATGCGCTTTCCGCTTATCTGGACGGAACGCCGGAAGCAGTTGAGATTGTGTCCGAGGCGCGCGAACTTGCGATCCCCGTCATCGTCGCCGGGGAGTTTGCTTTTGGAATTGCCCAGTCGCGCCAGCGGGAGGCTTACGAAAAGTCCCTACAGCGAATGCTGGACCGATGCACCGTCCTGGATATTGGCATTGAGACCGCGAGGCACTACGCGGCCATCCGACTGGAACTGAAGTCCGCGGGTAAGCCAATTCCGGCCAATGACTTGTGGATAGCGGCTCTTAGCCGGCAGCATGCAATTCAAGTCATGAGCCGCGACTCCCATTTCGACTTTGTGGGCGGATTGAGACGGCGAACCTGGTAGCCGTACGGCACCAAAGTTTCGAAACGGGTCCACGGGGAGCCAATCCAGCGGAGGAGCCTCATTCCGCGAAGACCTCTTGCAGCGTCCTCAACGTGGTAGTGAGCGTCTTTGGCGAGACTGTCCCCAATTTCTGAACCAACCGGGCCTTGTCCACGGCGCGAACCTGATCGAGCAGGATCAACCCCTTCCGGCCACTATGATTGACACCAATCCGAAACGGGGCCCCGCGCCCCGCCGTTGTCATAGGGGCGACGAGCACGGTGCGCAGATGATCGTGCATTTCGGACGGGGACACCACGACGCACGGCCGCGTCTTCTTGATTTCGCTTCCAACGGTGGGATCGAGACTCACCAGCCAGATCTCTCCACGCGTCACCAGACCAACTCCGAATCCCCCGCGTTGCCAAATTCGCCCATCACAAGTTGGTCGTCGCCAGCGTCCGCGATACTCTTGGCAGCCTCAGCCCAGCCGGCGCGCATCGGGCTCGCGGGTCTGCGCAACACCAGTGCGCCGTCTTCAATCGTCATTTCCACTCCCTCCGTTGTGTCCAGCCCCAGTTGGGCCAGTACCGGTTTTGGGATGACAATTCCGTGGGAGTTCCCGATCTGTCGAATGCTTACGTGCAAAGCCCGCATGGTAATAACAATGTTATTCCATACCTTGCGGGTTTGTCAAGGCCATCGAATCCCACTTTCGACTTCTGTTTCGATTGATCGCGCGGCCGAGCGGATTATGCTCCGAGTAGCGAGATACCCCAGTGCTCGTCAGCGCGCTGCCGCCGTGAGTTCCTTCGCCGTCGCCTCCAGCAAGTCCGCCACGTTTCGCAGGGCTGTGGCGGCGCGCAGCATCTGAGCATCCACTTCCGCGGAGCGCTTTTGTTCGATCGCTTCGCGTACACCGGGAATTGTCTTCACGCCGTAGCCCGTATAGAAGCCGGGAGCATAGATCAGATTCCGGAACCAGGGGCGGTTGGGAAGCCCCGCGGCATCCGTGAGCAGACGTTCGCTCTGGATGAGCTTCGCGTTGATGCCGGTGGGAACCCGATCGCCCGCCGCGAGCAGAGCCTTTTCGTACGCTTCCGCGGCACGGGTGAGCGCCTCTGAGGCGTCTTCGAGAGGGGCGAAATTGATGTGAGGCGGTACAGGCTGGACGACCGGCGGAATCATCTTCCGCTTCGGATCCTGCAGCGCGGTGAACACACCCTCCTCAATCTGAAGATTTCGCTCTAGAATTTCGGCCCGCTGGCCGGCCGCGAGCTTCGTCAGTTCCTCCACATAGGTATGAATGGTCTCGGCGAAATTCGTGAACCGGAAGGGAAGAAGTTCGGCATCCGCGAGGCGCATGGTGATGGTTCCCGCAGTCTGAGCGAGCGTACGGCCATAGGTCAACTCGGTATCCATGAAATGGGTGTACCAGTGGAAATCGTCGTAGATGGAATGGTACTGCCCACCGGAGTCCTCGCCTCCATACCCGATGTCCAAACTGGCAATACCCAGATGATCCGTGAAGACGGTGTAGTCCGAACCCGATCCCAGGGCTCCGATCCGTATGTCGGGCCGCGACCGGAGTTCGGCAAGGCGATCCGGCGGAGCCTTCCCGATCTCCGTCAGGTGGGCCCGCTGCCAGACGGTCATCTTGGTTTCCGGGTCTTCAATGTCCTTCATTACACCGTTCACAAAGTTCTCCAGCGAATGCGATCCGCCGGCACCGAACGTGCCGCGTCCGTTCCCGTCAGTGTTGATGTAGGCCACGGCATGCTGGCGAAGTTCCGTGGCGTGGGTCTCCGCCCATTCGGTAGAGCCGAGCAGGCCGGGCTCCTCGCCGTCCCACCAACACAGGATGACGGTGCGATCCGGCTTCCATCCCTGCTTAACTAGTTCGGCAAGGCCACGGGCTTCTTCCAACATCGCGCTGGCTCCTGAAAGGGGGTCTTCGGCTCCGTTTACCCAGGCGTCATGGTGATTGCCGCGGATGACCCATTCGTCGGGATGCTTCGAACCGGGAATACGGGCGACCACATCGTAGAGAGGTTTGCGGTCCCACTTGAACTTCAGGCGGAGGTGCGCGATTGCCGGCCCGGGACCGGCATGGTAGGTGAACGGCAAGCCGCCCCTCCATGCTTCCGGAACCGTGTCGCCGCCGAGATTCCGCAGCAACGGCTCGGCGTCTTCGTAGGAGATCGGCATCACGGGAATCTTGGTGATCGTAGTGACTTCGTTGAGTGGGATCTTCGCCGCATCAGGAGTTGCCCCTACGCCCGGGGTCTGCGGATCGCCGGGATAAACCGGCATGTCCATAACGCTACCGCGCTGAGCGCCGGCGGCCGGCCGCATGGGGCCTTTGGGGTAAGGTTCGCCCTGAAAGAATCCATCGTCGCGCGGATCGGAATAGATGAGCGCTCCGATTGCCCCGTGCTCGGCGGCCAGCTTCGGTTTGATGCCACGCCACGTCTGGCCGTACCGCACCAGAACGATACAGCCGGAAGCCGAGATTCCCATGCGCGCCAGTTGCTCGAAGTCTGCCGGCGTTCCGTAATTCACGTAGACGACGCGGCCTGTGACATCGCCGTCTTTCGAATAGACGTTGAAAATGGGGAGCTGCTCACTCTGCTGATTGGAAGTAGGATCCTCACTGACCACCGGTTCCTGCAGCTTGGCGGCGTATCTCACGGGCGATGTCATTTCGAGTGAACGCTCAAGGGGAGTCGGGTAGAGGGCGTCGAAGACCTCGATCTTCGCGTCGAGCCCGTAGGACTTCAACTGCGAGAGAAGCCATTCCGCGTTGTCCTTGTCGTAGGGAGATCCGACGTGATGCGGCCGCGCCGAGAGGCGGCGCATGTTCTCCTTCACCCGGCCGGACTGCGGCAGGTCGCGAAACTTCTTTTCCCAGCGGATCTGGTCCGCGGCGGCCTTCGTCGAATAGCCGCGCAGCGCCTCCGGACGATCCGCAGCCTGCAGGACCAGGGTGAGTACGAGGAACAGGGAGGCAAATTGGCGCATAACGCAATACTAAGCCAACAGGCGCGCCCGGCGGACTACGCACCCTGCGGTATCATTCCCGGAAGAGAAACAAATGAGCGAAATCCAGGTCACTGCGAGGCTTAAGATCCACAAGGGCAAACTGACGGAATTCAAACGGATCGCCGAAAAATGCATGCATTCGGTTCGTACGAAGGATTCCGGCACGTTGCAGTACGACTGGTTCTTCAGCGACGATCAGTCCGAGTGTGTGGTACTGGAGAGATATCGCGACTCCCAAGCCGTTCTTGAGCACAGCGTAAATCTGGGAGACACACTGCGCGAACTCTTGGAGACTTGCTCGGGTTCAGGCGAGGTTTTCGGGAGTCCAAGCCCGGACCTGATGGAGGGGCTGAAGCGTATCGGCGCGCCGGTCTACTTACCGTACCAGTCCTTTGAGTCGGCGAAATGATGTCAGCCTCGCCGCGCCGCGTCGATGGCCGCGACGTCGATCTTGTTCATCCTCATCATCGCCGCGAAGGCACGCTTTGCCTCATCGCCACCAGCGGCAAGAGCATCGGTTAGCGCGCGCGGGGTGATCTGCCAGGAGAGACCCCAGCGGTCCTTGCACCAACCGCAGGCGCTTTCCTTGCCGCCATTGCCGACAATCGCGTTCCAGTAACGGTCGGTCTCTTCCTGATTCTCCGTGGCGATCTGGAAGGAAAAGGCCTCGCTGTGCGGGAATTTCGGGCCACCGTTGAGACCGAGACAGGGAATGCCGAAGACGGTAAACTCCACCGTCAGCACATCGCCCTTCTTGCCGCTTGGATAGTCACCGGGAGCCTCGTGGACAGCGGCTACTTTACTATCCGGGAAGGTGGCTGCGTAGAAGAGTGCCGCCTCATGCGCGTCTCTGTCAAACCAGAGGCAAATGGTGTTTTTTGGCTTCATGTTCATGTGATCATCCGGTAGCAGCCGGCGTTTCCCAGATTGTTCGCATCCGTCTGCCTTTTGAATCATATCGCTGGCACTGCTGCTGCCTCTTGTGGATGGCGCAGAGAAGGACTGCACGTCGAAGCCCGCCCTCTCGTCTTAGAGATACGCGGCCCATGAAACTGCTGATCCGATTTCTCCTACTCACGGCGATCTGCCCGGCCCAAACCGTCTGGTTTAGCCCGATCGTTCCAGCGGCGTGGAACCAGAATATTGGCTCCGCCGACTACCTGAATCTTTTTGTCCCCGACGCCCCGTGGGCGACCGCCGCTTCCCACGTTCAGGTCTTCAAGATGTACATGCAGATGTTCCTGCCCAGCGTCCCCGGTTCCTTTTCCGATGAAACCCTGCAACAGATCTTCGCTTATCTGAAGAGCCACAACATCGCTCTCGCGGTGGAGTTTGGCCCGCTCACTCCCTCAGCGGCCTGCGGTGCGGGTGTCGAAGGATTCGCGGGAGAAGTCGCGCTGCAGCTTGCGACCCGTATCCAACAACTGGGAGGCAATCTACAGTACATCGCCATGGATGAACCCTTCTATTTCGGAAGAATCTATACCGGCCCCAATGCCTGCCAGTGGTCTCCGCAAGAAGTGGCTGCCGACGCCGTCCAGAATATCGCCCAAATCAAATCAATCTTCCCGAATGTGATCGTCGGCGACATCGAACCGGTCCCAGCGACAGCAAACTGGCTGAGCCGCTACGCCTCCTGCATTGATGCCTGGAAGGCGGCCGCCGGCTCCCCGCTGCCCTTCTTCCATTTTGATGTCGACTGGAATGACGATTGGCGGTCCAACGTCGAAAGCATGCGTCAGGAGTTGGCCCAACGTTCGATTCCGTTCGGCATCATCTATAACGGCTGGAACACAGATCAATCGGACGCGGCCTGGGTGAGCGACGCAGAAAACCATTACGTCGACTGGGAAGCCAAGGGCGGAACCATCCCCGGCCACGTCATTTTTCAGTCTTGGTATCCGTACCCCGATCACGTTCTTCCTGAAACCGATCCCACCGCGTTCACCTATTTGATCGACAGCTACTTCCGCACGCGGATCACGCTCACTCTTACCTCCCTGACTTCGCAGGCCTCCGGGCAGCTGATGGTGAGCCAGGGATCGCCGATCGCCTCCGCGCCCGTGTCCCTAACTGCGCAAGCCACCTCCGGTTCCGGCTATCTCGCGACGTATGTATTGACCGGTAGCGTTCCGGAAGCCATCACCTCCGCCGTCATTCAGACTTGCGTCAACGAGTGCGGCAATACCGGCGCTACCGATATCAACGTCTACTCATTCCAATACGCCGATTCCGCCTCACAAACCACTCTGAAATTCGCGAGCGGTCTGAACGGTTGGGGAGTTGACGGCAGCGGCACTGCCATCGTGCAAGCCGCGTCAGATAGTGCCGGCCAATCGATGCATATCACTGCCACGCCATCGCAACGAACCTTCGTCAACTCGACCGCTCTTCGTGTGACCCCGGGCAGCGCCTTCACCTTGACCATCCAGGCCCGGGTTCCACCGTCGTCAGCCGGCAGCGGATATTTCGCGCTGGTTTTTCTGCAGGCGTCGGGCACGGAACTGAGGCGCTCGACGCTTGGATTCGCACCTCCCACGTTGACCCTCGGCACGGCGCAAACCGCCAGCGACGGCACGTATGCTGTGTCGTATGTGTCCCCCGGCGCGGGCGATTTCCAACTGCAAGCGTTCTACGGCGGAACCGCAACGCTGTGGCCCGCCTTCGCCAGCGCCAGCCCTAACGCGGTGCCGACGATAAGTACGAATGGCGTGGTGAACGGAGCCGACTTCAAGGAGGAGACCCTTTCGCCGGGCGCCTGGTTTTCCATCTTCGGGCAGAACCTGGGCACCGCCGCGCAATGGACCGCGCCAGCCACGTACACGCTGGGAGGCGCCGGCGTGACAGTGTGCGGCCTCTCCGCCGTGCTCTCTTACAATTCAGGCCCACGGACAACGGGCTGGCAACTGAACGCCTTGGTGCCCGACGCCGCCTCCGGCCAAACTACCTGCCCCGTCATTGTGACCGTCGCCGGCCAAGCCTCCCAACCCGCCACCGTGAATATCGGTAGCGGCGTGATGGAGCTGTTCGTTATCACCCATGCGGACTACACAACCGTAGCGGACGCGAGCCCCGCGCACCCGGCTGAAGAAGTAATTGCCTGGGGCACCGGCGACTGCACGACGCCAACTGTCACGGTGGATATGCAACCGGCCGCTGTGGTTTACTCAGGGCGAACCGAGCCCGGACTGTGCCAGCTGAATTTTGTGGTCCCGAGCGCAGCCAATGGCGAGAGTCAACTTAGGATCTCGACGTCGCCGAGTGTGTATACCTTGCCGGTGGCGCGCCAGGCGGGGACGTGAACTCAATGGGCCGGTAGCTGTTCTCGATTGAGTGCCGCGCGAATCAGTGCCGCCGCATAGGCATTGTCAACGGAGGCCGGCGTATGGAAGTCCATGCCTCGCCGCCAGCTCTGCGGAGCCTCTGGGTGAACGCCTGTCAGAATGACCCATCCCTTTCCGAATGTCCCCTCTGCGATGGCTGGGGTTCCGTTGGGATACGTGCCGGCAACCACACCCCAGCCGGTAAGCTGCGGACCGTCCTCCCAGTACTGATCGAGCGTTTGTCCGCCGGGAGCGGTGATCGCCACCGCCGCCTTACGGATGCCCTTCGCTTCAGCAGAGTAGAAATCGAACCGTACTCCCGATGTCAAATTCAGACCGTTGTAAGGCGAGTTGCCTGCGAAGAACGCACCGGCGCAGATTCCCAGGTAGTTCAAACCATCGTGGATCGCGTTCCGAATCTTTGCCGCCGTGTCCGAAGACAAGCTGCCGCCGAGCTGTTCGAAATTCCCGCCTGGAACGATGAGCAGACGATATCCTCGCAACTGTGAATCCGTCATTCGGTTTAATCGTTGCGAATCGGCCATTGAATAAGTGAGGTGTTCTGCGTGGAGGATGTTCTGAAGGGCAGCGACGTCTCCCGGAGAAACTCCGGTTCCATTGAATAGAAGGATCGGCGATGAGTCGCCAGCCGTAGCTTCATTGCCACCCGCGCGGCAGCCTGTAAGGGCAAGTGCAAGTACGACCAAGCACCCGGCTGTGCGGAATCGAAATGCCGTTGTGCCCATAGGCTGCACCCTCCAGGCTACTGCGGAAGGTAGAATGCGACGTGGTAAAGGAGTATAGCTACAGGATAGTGATTTCTGGCCTCATCATCAATCAGTGGGAAATTGGGCTCGCGCTGACGGCCGCTAACTACACGCCGTGCCGGCCTATCACGAGTGGTATCTGCAGTTCATTAGCCCGAAATCGGGTTTCGGGTTCCTCATGGGCACTCTCCAGGAACATCTGTTCCGGCAGCTCGCCCCGCGTAGCCGTATACGGAGACTTACACGTTCTTGGACGCCTGCTTCCCCGGACGCGACTGGGTGGACTAACAACTCCATCACAACTGGTGGGTCTGTATCATCCCAGCGTGCTGTGGGGCGATGTCACGGAAATCGGCACAGACAAACGGGAGACGTACGATTCGCTCGATCCGACTTCCTGGGGTTATAATCGCACCCTGAAAGATGGCGCTGGAATGGCCCGAAGAGACGCTGCGCCTGACTTCGCTGAAAGGGAAACAGGTGACGAAGGTGGAGATGCTGGGGCTGAGCGAGCCTGTGAAATGGAATCAGGACGCCGCCGCGCTGCGCACTGAGCCGCCGTCCAAGCGCCCTTGCCGGTACGCGTATACGTTCCGGATTACGTGTAAGAGTTTGTGAGTTACTTTGGCGGCCACTGCAGATGCCGCCGGAGAAACTCGAATGTGCCTTTGCCATTGATGGTGTGCGGCCCATTGAAGAACTCGATCTCGGTGGCCTCCGGCATTTTCATTTTCATGTCGTAGAAGAAGCGGGTCTTGGCGTACTCATAGGCCACCCACTCGTCGGACGCTACTCCATCGTCGTGGCCGCGCTCCACCATGAAGGGCCGCGGCGCCATGAGGTTCGCCAGATCGGAGTAGTTCACCACGTTGGCGAAGTCGAACTCGATCATGTCGTACTCGCGAGTGAACAGGTAGCTGTACTTCGATTGGATACTGGTGGTCTTCCAGACCCATTCGTTGAAGTCCGCCGAACAGATCGAAAGGGCATAGCGGTCGAGCAAGGGAGGAACCCGCACCGCGGTCTTGCCGCCATAGGAGAGGCCGTAGAAACCAATCCGTGCGGGATCGACGAATTCCAAGCCGGCCAGCCAGTCGAGCGTACGCTCATGCTGCCCTAACACGAACGAGAACAATGACAGTTTTAACGGATGCCCTTTGCGCTGAATCAGACGAAACCGATCCTCGCCGATGTAGGGGTTCTGCGGCGCATAGGTGACAAATCCTTCCTCCGCCAGGCGCACAGCGTAACGGTGATAGTAATGCGAATCGACCTTCGGATTGGCGACGTCGCTGGGGCGGCCCTCCAGGCCATGCTGGCACACCACGACGGGCCGCCGCTCACCGGGTTTGATGTCCTTCGGCACAAGCAGAATGCCATAGGCGATGACGCCGCGCCAGACATCCAGAACCACCTCATAGCCGCGGTACTTGGGCTCGTCGTAAATGAGGCGCGTACGTACATTGGGCTGAACGTATGGGTCCGGAACCCGGCCGATGACTTCCTGCCAGATATAGTCGCGCTGCGGACGTGTGCTGGCCTTCCATTGCGCTGGCGACGAGGTATCCGCCTTGGCCCAGAACTCGGCGCGGCGCTGCGGTGACCGCTGCACCAGGAGTTGAGTGAAGGCCACCAGTTCATCGAACTGACGGTGCAGGCGCACTGTTGGATCGAAGTTGTGGCGCTGATCCTGCGGCGGTCTTCCCTCAGGGCTCAACTTACGTCCCAGCAACGCCTCCAGGGCGGCCTCCGAACCGGGCAGGCCGTGCCCGTCGCCGCTCACCACCAGCCGCGGCTTGTTTCCGCTCCGCTCCACCTCGGCGCGAACGGATTTCAGGTCCGGTGTGGTGAGGCGGCCGTTGGGTGTCGCACCATCACGTTCCTTGGTGACCGGCGGCGGACCATCGACTTGCGGCCCTTTGCTCGCTTCCACAATCAGCGCGCGCGGGGCAATCAGTCTTGCCACTTCGGCATCGCCGAAATCGCTCAGTAGACCCCACACATCGCGATAGACGGGCTCTTTCCACAACTGCTGGCGCGAATCGAAATAGCCGCTCACCAGAGTCGTCTGCACGCGCGTGTCGAGGGCGGCGCTGTACAACGCCACCAGCCCGCCTTCTCCATAGCCGGCCACACCGATGGGGACCGCGTGGGTAGCGTTCTCTTGAGCGAACCAATCCACCGCCGCAAGGACCTTTTGCACTTCGTAACCGATGATGTGCCGCCCCACCTCAAACGACATGCGATAGATCCACTCGCGGTGCGGCTGGTTGGTCATGCGGATTCCGGGAGTGCCCGACCAGGTGTCCTTGCGGTCGATGAGCACGGGAATCAACACCTGGCAGCCGCTCTCGGCCAAACGCCTGGCGAACTGCGCGCCAGGCTCCATTCCGGGGGAAAGGCCGGCGAGCATCTCGGGTGTCGCGTCCGCATCCGGTATGGCGACGATCCTCGCCACGGGCGGCTGGTTCGGCTCCAGCAACAACCCTTCCGCTGTCACGCCTTCAAGCACGGGCCACCGCACCGCATATGCTTTGTAAGTGCTCCCAGTGGCCACCAGTGCTGGCGTCGAAGTCGTGCCGTTCAACTCAATCGCATTCACTGGAACGCGCGGATCCACGGCGCCGATGATCTTTCGCAACCGTTCGCGGTCGCCACTGCGCTTGAGAAGTGACTCCGCGGTGGCGCGTAAGAGGAAGTCATTGATGCCATCCACCATATCCATCGCGTAGTCGGCCCGCGGCGTGAGCAACGTGGTGCCCGGCAAGGCGGTCTGAGCGTCCGCGGGCAGAATCAAGAGCAGTGTCAGTAACAGAGGTTTCATTTGTGCCGCCAGAGATCGGGAAAATCGACAGAGAGCCCAATCTGACCGCCGATTCGTGGGCTGGCTACATACCGGCCGCCGAGCAGTCCGAAGGCAAGGCCCAAGCCGTTCCGAAGGGCGTATTGTCCGCCGATCAGGAGCTGCAGTTGGCTTCGGCCGAGGTCGCCGTTGTTGGTGATGCCGCCGTAGAATTCAGCGCCGAGGGTGAGGTGGGCGGTGTAGTCATGGAGCACGGAAACACCTCCGGTGAAGACATGACCGCGCGTGGTGGAAATGCCCAACACGCCAGTGCTTGTATTGCCCGTAAACAGATAGCCCGCGTTGGCGGTGAGTCTTGTCTTGCGGGAGAGTGACTTCTGCGCCATGAAGTTGAGCCAGTAGTCGACGAGCCCGGAACCCAACTCCTGGCTCGAGTCGCCTGTTGGAAACTCAACGTACAAACTGGCGCCCAGAGCGGGACGGCGGGAATCCGGCTGCTCCTTCAAAAAGTTCCACTTCATGCCGATGTTGACATCGCCGTTGCCGGCCGACGAGGGAGTGCCCAATGCGCGAAAGATGGACAGATACGGAGCATCGAAATCAACCTCGAGGTCGTGCGCCAAGCCATAGTTCAGCTTGTAGTTCATAGTGTTCTGGCGAAGGTTGGGATACTGCGGCTGCTGCAGAGCGTCGAATTCGTTGAAGAACTCAAAGTGGAGTTTTCCGCGGTCGGTGACCGCGGGATCGTCAGTGTAGAAAGGCAACTGTGCCATGAGGGGAACTGCCGTAAACAAAAGTAAAAACGCCCGGCGCGACGACGGGAGATGGCACATGGATCTCGATCTACTTAACTGGTACCGATCCCGATCCATTCATCGAATATCCGTCAGCGGCGACCTTCGGCGCTCGCTCGCGGTAGTAATCCGGACCTTCCGGCGCCCACGTAGCCAGTCCGTCTACATAGCGATTACACATGCAAAACACCGCGGCGATGAGTACCGTGTCGTGAATTTCCAGGTCGGTGGCACCTTCCTGTCTCGCCCTCGCGACGTCTTCGGAAGTGACATGCTTGCCCCCTATTTGAACCTTGCCCGCGATGTTCAGCAAGGCCTTCAGTTTTTCCGAGACCCTGGCTTGCGCGAAGTCTAGCTTAACGCTTTGGACTAAGGCATCGTCGTCACCGAGATGGTGAGCGGCGATGGCGCCGTGAATGGTTTGGCAGAAATAGCAATCGTTTTGCGAGGAGACGTAGGTTGCGATCAGCTCACGCTCACCCGGCGAAAGCGAGTGGGCCTCATGCAGCAGGACATTTACGAGTTCGTTAAGCGGTTTCGACGTTTCAGGCCGGAATGCCATAGGTCCGCGAATTCCCGGGAGGCCATCGGGCAATGTAATGTGAGCCATAGACAACTCCTTGTTGGTGACTCCTCAAATGTTACACCGATATAGTAGTTTTCGAGTATTGCCAGGAGGCGGATTTGTTTTCTACTCTCGGAAAACAAGGGTCTAATGAAAACACTGGGACTGGGACTGGCACTCTGTTGTGCGGTTTTCGCGCAAGATACTACGGCAATACTGGAAGGACAAATCACAGACTCATCGGGTGGCGTCATTGTGGGCGCGACGGTGCAGGCGGTGAACGGAAAGACTGGCTACCGGCGCACTCAGATCACTACCTCCGCCGGCGCCTATCATTTCGCCTTGCCGGTGGGCGAATACGACCTCCAAGTGACGGCAGCCGGCTTTGCGGAACACCTCTTGTCCACCATTCCATTGAGCGTCGGTCAAACGGGCCGCTTCGATATTCAGCTTCATGTCGCCAAGGAAAAAGAGTCCGTCAATGTGACTGCCGAGGCAACGCTTGTGGATGCCGGATCGAATGCGATCGGCAACGTGGTGACGGGCCGGCAACTGGTTGATCTACCGCTGAACGGGCGCAACTTCACGCAATTGGGCCTCTTGCAGCCGGGCGCTGCGCCGTTAACGCAGGGCGTCGCCAAAGCGGGAGGGTCGCTTCGCGCCGGTCAGGCGTACGCCGTAAACGGGCAACGGCCTGAATCGAACTCTTACCTTCTGGATGGCGTCACCAATGTCAATCGCGTGGATGGTGGATTTTCGCTGAAGACGCCAGTAGATGCGATTCAGGAGTTTCGTATTCTCACAGAAACCGCGCCCGCCGAGTATGGCGGCACCAGCGGAGCCACCACCACTGTGGTCACCCGTTCCGGCGGCAACGAATTTCACGGGAATGTTTACGAGTTCCTGCGCAACGATCATCTCGACGGCCGCAATTTCCTCGCTACGTCCGTGGAGCCCCTAAAGCAGAATCAGTTCGGCGGAACGATTGGCGGCCCTCTTCGCAAGAACAAGGACTTCTTCTTTGCTTACTACGAAGGATTTCGCAACCGTCAGGGCGTGACGCAAAGCGCCACTGTGCCGAGCGACGCGCAGCGCAACGGCGACTTCTCCGGTTTGCGCGACCCTCAAACCGGCGAGCCCGCGCCGCTGATCAATTACTTCACGGGTAAGCCATTCCCGGACAATCAAGTGCCGCTGCCGGCACAAAACTCAGTGGCCAGAAGCCTGGTTCAGTTCTATCCGCATGCCAACGCCGGCCCCAATCTCTACGTCACTACGCAGACGATGCGCAACTCGGACGACCAGGGTGGCATCCGCCTGGATCATTCGTTCAGCGATCGCGATCAACTCGCTTTTCGCTACGCTCGCGCGCAGAGTTCCAACGTCGATCCGCTCTCCATTGCGGGCGCTAACGTACCGGGATTCCCGGTTGGCGAGGACATCTCCACTCATAGCGCCACGCTCTCGGAAACCCATCTCTTCAGCGGGGTCACCTCCAACGTCTTTCGCGTAGGTTTCTTTCGCAACTGGTTCAACACCGACAAGCCGCTGAACAAAACTTCGCCGCGCGACCTCGGCTTCAATTACGACAGCACTCTCGCCGCTGCGTCCGGGCCGCCGTTCATCATTGTCAGCGGCTATGCCAGTGTTGGCGATCCCATCACCGGCCCCCGCGATACAACGCAAAACTCATTTGAGGTGCACGATTCCCTTTCCCATGTCGCCGGTGCGCACAGCTTCAAGTTCGGTGGTGATTTTCAGCGCACGCAGATCAATATGTCCGAGGGCATTGCGTCCAACGGCTTTTTCGTCTTTGCGCCATTCCCGGCCAGTGATTCCTTTGCCAGTTTTCTGCTCGGGTTCCCGGTGGTGTTCTTTCAAGGTGGCGGCGACATGAACCGCGGGCTACGCAACATCGATTTCGCGTTGTACGGTCAGGATGAATGGCGAATCACGCCGCGTCTGACCATCAATTACGGCGCGCGGTGGGAGGTCAGCACGCCCTTCGTCGATATCCGCAACCGCATGAACGCCTGGGCTCCGGGGCAGCAGTCTACCGTGTACGCGAACGCACCCAAAGGACTGCTGTTCCCTGGCGATGCGGGCGTGCCAGACGGTATTGCCCCGGTCTACAAGAAAGGGATCATGCCGCGCTTGGGCCTCGCCTGGGACCCCACGGGTTCAGGCAAGACGTCGATTCGCGCCGCCTACGGAATCTACTACGATTCCTTTACAAACGGGGTAGGAGGGCCGTTGCAGGCTCCGCTCAGCGCTCTGCCTTGGACTCAGGCGCGCCAGCTTCCGCCACCGATCAATTTCTCAAATCCGTGGAACGGCCAGTATCCATTTACGCCCAATTCATTCCCCCAGCCAACCACCGTCCTCACCGTCGAGAACGGCATGCGTCCGCCCTACGCGCAGAACTGGAACTTCTCCATCCAACGCGCGCTCACGGGAAGCCTTCTTGTTGACGTCCGCTACATCGGCAACAAGGGAACGCGACTGCCACGAATGATAGAGGCCAACCCGGCAATCTACGGACCGGGCGCCACTTCTGATAATGCCGATCAGAGGCGGGTCTATGCCGGCTGCCATGGGCCAGAGGAGCCGTGCGATTTCGCCTCCGTCGGGCTGATCACAAATTCCACCAGTTCCACTTATCACGCCGGGCAAGTGGCGCTGACGCGCCGTTTCCATAATGGCCTTTCGTTCCTCGCCTCCTACACGTACTCGAAGTCGCTCGATTATGTCTCCACTTTCAATGTGGCCGGCTCTGCGCCGCGCCTGGTTGCCGGCGAGAATGATCTGGCTCAGGATCCCTTTAATTTGAAGGCAGAGCACGGGCCCTCCCTTTTCGACGCCCGCCACCGCTTCGTCTTCAGCGGTAGTTATGAGATTCCCTTTCCGCTCTCGAGCCCCGCACTCGCTAAGGCAGTCTTCGCCGGCTGGCAGTTGAATACGATCGCGGCGTTCTCCTCCAGCACACCGTTCACCGTGTATGACAGCGCGAACGTTGCGTTGCAGGGCAGCTCGCCTGAGATCACCGGGTTTTACTCAAGCCGTCCAGACTTGATCGCGAATCCCAACACCGGTGCTCACACGCCCGATCAATGGGTGAGCCGTTCGGCCTTTCGCCGCCTCGACCTGGCGACACAAGCCGGGCAGTTCGGCAGCGAAGGCCGCAATGCGATACGCGGCCCCGGGCTCTCCAATGTCGACTTGTCGCTATTGAAGGTCTTCCGCTTGACCGAACGCCTTCGCCTACAGTTCCGGGCCGAGTGCTTCAATATCGCGAACCATGCGAACTTCGGACTGCCGGAAAACGACATCGCTTCACCCAATTTCGGCCGTGTTCTGCAAGCCGGTTCTCCGCGGTTGTTCCAATTCGGACTTAAGCTCATCTTCTAGTTCGCGTTCGTACCGGAGCGTTCGCGTTCGCTGGATGAGGCTGACAAACACCCCTCTTCCGCGATACTCTGCAAGAAACGCAACCGTAACGGAATGTTCACGCAAGCGATTCGAGTTAGTAACCGAATCCTCTTTGAACCGTAGATGACCAAACGCATGATCGGAGCACTGTTGCTCCTGGCACTTGCAGCTCTTTGGGCCCGCGCCACCGCCTGGCTGATCGGGCTGCCGGCCTATGGTGGATTGCCGCTTGGCGTTCCCCTGATATTGATCGGCTTGTGCGTGCTCGCCTCTGTGTATAAAGAACAGGCGACCCATGGTCCGGATCGCCTCCTCACTGGTGGCGTCTACCGCGCCTTTCCGCATCCTTTCCATGGCGGTCTTGTTCTGTTGTCGTTTGGGTTCGCCGCAGCCACCCGTTCTGCCGCCGGATTATGGCTGGTATCGCCGATGGTGGCTCTAGGGGCCGCCGCCCACATCTACGGAGTGAAGCTCCCACAGCTGCGAAGCCGGTTTGGAGACGAAGCCGTGGAGGCGCTCAACTGGCTTCCGGCGGATACATCCGACGCCCCTACGTTTCTGGAACGGAGCCGCTGTTATCTGTTCGCAATACTGCCTTGGGTCTTCGTCTATGAAGCGATTGCCGCGGCCGGCATTCCCGATCATTTTTGGAACACGGCTCTTTCCGTTGATGTCCAACTGCCCGTCCTGCCCTGGATGGAGGTGTTTTACGGAAGCACCTACATCGTGGTTGGGTTGGCTCCGCTGTTGGCCCGTACTCGACGCGACCTGCGCCGGCTTTCCCTGCGAGTCACGCTGGCTTCCACGCTGATTTTCCCGTTCTACCTCACCGTGCCCACGTTTGCGCCGCGCCGGCCCTTCGAAGTCTCAAGCCTGGTGGCACAAGCGCTGGCCTGGGAACAGCGTATGGATCCTCCCATCGAGGCGCTGCCATCGTTTCACATGATC
>JBDTMC010000004.1:0-45505 GCA_039934475.1 Bryobacteraceae bacterium
GTCACGGTGACTTTGCTGTGTGGATCGCACCGCGCGCCATGCTCCACAGCGTTCATCAGCACTTCACGGAGAGCGGTTGCCATCTGCTCACGCTCAGCCGGCGGCAGTTCGGTTTCCAACTCTCGATAGAACTGAACCACTCGATCGACGGTTGTGATGCGGCTGGCAATTCGTAGCGCGACCCAATGAGACACGGCGGACACAATTTCAATGTCATCTTCACAGGTGGCGCACTCGGCTGCCTCGCACACCATGTCCACCAGACTCACGGCTGAGACGGGTTTGTGAAAGAAAGCGAAGGCGCGGGCTTGGAGCAAGTGGATCAGATCGTCGCGGTCGGCCGAGGGCGCCACCACAAGAATCCTGGTTGCCGGAGACAGCTCCTTATATCGGTCGAGGAACCGAAAAGCGGCAGAACCCGGAAGCTTCAACTCCACTACCATGACGTCTGGCTGCAAGGCGGACAAGCTTTCTACAATTTCATCCTCAGTGCCGGCGAAACTGATCTCGAAGGCTTTCCCTGCCAGTTCCTGGCGGAGGATTTGCGCTACCTCGGGGTCTGGCCCGGCAACAAGGATTTTCGAAAGAGTCATCGGGGGGTTATCGGTTCAGCCAAGTTCTCATGTCGTCGTTGGAGGCGCGATCAACTCCAGGATGCGCATAGTCCTTTTGATTGTAGAGCACCCGGACCGGGCACGGACGCAGAGCGCATAACGTAAGGCGAAAGAATTGGCGCTTCGCTGAAATTCTTTGCCCGGATTTCACTTCTGCCGCTATTTGCGCTATTGCCACAGGGGCAGCCCCAAAGGCCCAAGCGAAATTGACATGACGGGCATGGACAGCCTTTTCGGCGAACTTAGGTATCCGGAGCGCAGCTTTCCTTTCAAGTTCGCGACGGAAGTGCGGATCACTCCGGACACGCTGCCGTCTCCCGCGCCGAAGGTAGCGTTACCTCACGTCAATGGCCCGGATGTGGCGCAGCTTTGTTTCGAGGCGGCTAACCGAGCCCATGCGCGCCGAGCCTTCGCGACCGGTACTGGCCCAAGCCGCGAACTCCTGAAAGTAACAAATCGCCTGCTCATAGAGCCAGATGGAGCCCTCGCGATTCCATTCACGGAGGTCGTCGGCAACCTCCTCGCACAGACGCGCCGCGGCATCGGTGGCGTCCGCTTCCGGGCTGGGATCGCCACCCACACGCCGCAATAGCTTACGCGCGGCGTCGAAGCGGCGCTCTGCCACTGCGGCCTTCAGTTTGAGGAAATCGAGGTCAGTGGGCGCGCGTCCCAAACCTGGGACCAGCGGCTGGCGTGGTTCAGACCGCGGCTGTTCGAAAAACCACCGGAGAAGTTTCCAAGGGCGCTCTAACATCGCTACACCATGAACATGCCGCCGTTGATCTCAATCGTCTGTCCGATGATGTTCCGTGCGGCGTTGGAGCACAGGAACAAGATGACATCCGCCATATCTTCATTGGTAGACAAACGTCCCTGGGGGGTCATCTTGACTACGTTACCGAGGATTTCGGCGTTGGAGAACTTCTCATGAAAGTAGTTATCCACGGTGCCGGGACTGATGGCATTGACGCGAACTCCCAGGGGCGCCAGTTCCTTGGCCCAACCCTTCGTGAATGCGGCGATCGCGGCCTTGGCGGAGGCGTAGATGGTGGCTCCGGGCCCGCCGCCGTTACGCGCGGCGATCGAACTCAAATTGATCACGACTCCGTCACCCTTCGCAATCATGGATGGTACAACGGCCTGGGTGATGAGCAAAACACTTTTCACGTTCAAATTGTAAATTTCGTCGTAGAGTTCGGGCGTCGCCTCGAGTAGCTTGGCGCGCTTCACCAGAGACCCGGCGTTGTTCACAAGGATGTCCACGTTAGGGGCCATGGCGCGCAGCTCACCGATGAAAGCGGAGATGCCTTCGTCGGTCGTCAGATCGGCACCCAGAATATCGGCGCGCGCTCCGGCGCCGCGCACAGCCGCGGCCACCTCCTCCGCGCCGGGGCGGTGACTTCCATAGTGCAGCACCACACGTGCCGCGCCGTTCTTCGCCAAAGCTACGGCGGTGGCCGCGCCTATGCCGCGCGAAGCGCCCGTCACCAGGGCTGTTCTACCTGCAAGTTCAGTCATCGTATTTCCAGTTTATCCGCGCAGGGCCGACAAGATCTCGCGACGCGCCGCGGAGCGCGCCGGGAAGAATCCTCCAATTGCTCCCATCAACAGCGAAAAGGCGACGCCAATCATCATCAGCCGCGGAGTCACCTGGAACTGAAAGACGATCTCACTGAACGTCACGATGCTGCCGATGCCGGTGGAAAAATTATTGAGAGGCAGAGCCAGCACAATGCCGAGCAGACCTCCCAGCAACGACAACATCAGAGATTCAAAAAGGAAGCTCACCAATATCCCGTGGCGCGAAAAGCCGAGGACGCGCAGTGTACCGATCTCCGCTGACCGGCGGGCGACGGCCGCGAACATCGTGTTCATGGCGGCGAAACTGCTGCCCACCGCCAGAACGATGGCCACCAGCGTTCCGATAAACCGCACGGGCGCGGCGGAACTCATCTGGCCTTCGTAGTAACTGCGCTCCAGAAGGGGAGTCACGGTAAGCGCACGGTCATTGGTCAAATCGTTGATCACGGCCTGCGCGGCTACTTCGTCCGTGGCACGAATCAGAACGCTGCTCAACGCCTCCGAACGCCGGTATTCGGCGGCTACAAGATTCAGATCGCCAAGCATCTCGCTGTTCATCGCGGAGCGGCCGGCATCGAAGACTCCTACAACATCCCATTGGTTGCGTCCCACTTTCATCTTTCCGCCAACGTGAGCGGCCGGGTAGCGTGACGCGATGCCCTTGCCGACCACAATCTCGCGGCGGCCTTGCTGAAACATACGGCCCGAACTAATCTTCAGGTCCCGCATCGTCAACCCAATCGGCAGCAGTCCACGCAGATTGATGTTCATGCCGGCTGGATTCTCCTCGCTCACCAGATTCAGGCAGGTCACCATCTCCAGTGACGCCATGGGTTCGCCCGAAGCGGTTCGTGCGATACCGGCCTTAGCGCGCAATGTCTGATAGGATTCGCGATTGATGATGCTGGTGAGTTCGGAAGTAGCGCCGCGGCGCATAACCAGGACGTTGAGCGGATGTCCAGTTGCCTGGAAGGACGTGCGCAGGCCCTCCGCCAACGCCATCACAGCCATCAACACGGCCACGGTTAGCCCGATGCCAAGAGCCGTCATGACAGTGGTGGTCCGCCGTACGGCGAGGTTTCGCAGATTATAGCTGAGTGGGATCGCCATGATGTTTTAATCCGTAAACCGCATCGCTTCCACAATGGAAAGGCGAGAGGCGCCAAGCGCCGGAATCACGCAACTCACGACGCCGATCAGCGCGCTGATGGCCAGGCACAGCACCGCCATGGAGGGCGTCAGGTGGACGTCTTTTAGATTGACGAAAATCGACGGCGCCTGCTTTAGCACGAGAAATATGGCGTTCGAGAATAGGAGCCCGAGGGCGCCCCCAGCGAGGGCGATCACGACCGATTCCGTAAGCAGGATGCCCATGATCGTACCCCTTGTGAAGCCGAGCGATTTCAGGATGCCGACTTCTTTCACGCGCTCGCGGACCGCCATCGCCATGGTGTTGGCCGACACCAGCATGACGGTAAACGTGAGCGCTGCCCCGATGCTGAGCAGGAACAGCTTCACGTTGCCAAGATAGCCGAGGAAGCTCATCTCAAAGGCGCGTTCGGTGTCGGTCTGCGTCTCATATTGGGAGTTGCGGAAGGCCTCGTCGACTTCCCGGGTGACTTGAGGAATCGCTTCCAGGCTCTCCGCGCGGATCACGAACATACTGGCAACGTCCTTGAAGCCAGGCTTGAGGCTCTCGCGCATGTACTCGTCGTGGAAGAACAGGTTTTCACTATCGCGTGGGCTGTGGTAAATCGCGCGCACCGTCAGGTCGAGGTTCACCGGAAAGATATCGCCGGCGATGGGGATGCGATCGCCGATCTTCAGATTAAGGCGATCGGCAAGAGGCGCGCCGATGATGCATCCCGTCCGATCTTGAAGAAACGCTTTCTTCTGCTCCTCCGGAACGTCAAACTCGGGATAGATTCTGAACATCTTTTCGGCTTCAATGGAGAATCGCGAAAACAGGTTCTTCATCTCGCGGCCGTCTTTGTAAGTGCCGCCAAAGTACTGGAAGACGGTGATCTCCTTCACGCCGGGCATGGTCTTGATCTTCTCCCGATAGGAGATGGGCATGATGTTGGTGATGGAGATGCGGTTGCGAACGATGAGGCGCGGCGACTGACCGTCAGCCGGGTCACGCAAATAAAACTGATGATAAAGCGACATCAGCACGCCCAGCAGACAGAGGGACGTCGCAATGCTGAGCACGGTAAGGATACTGCGCCTACGGTTCCGCGTCGTGTTGCGAAGGACGAGCGGCAGGTGGCGGAACATACCTTGAGCCTACCGCCTCACATGGGCCGGGTACAAACGGCATATAATCCCGCTATGTCGCCTCTCAGCCGTCGTGGCTTTATCGGAATGGCCGCAGCCGCCGGTCTCCCTTTGCGCGCGGACCGTTATCCGCTGGAGCCCCTTGCTCCTGGAATCAAGATCAGCCTCCAGATCCCTAATGACTTCAATGAAGAGGATCTGCAGTTCGCCACGCAGATCGGCGTAAACTACGTCAGCATACCCACCTCTGGCGGCACCTACGACACGTTCGCATCGTTCAAGAAACGTGTGGAAGCCGCGGGCCTGAAGGTAGCCAACATTGGAAATTCCAATGTCCACAACATGCCTGAGGTGACGCTGAACCTTCCCGGACGAGACGCGAAGATCGAGGAGTACAAGCAATACCTTCGCAACCTGGGCCGCGCCGGAATCCGCTACACCACCTACGCTCATATGGGCAACGGAATCTGGAGTTCGGACCCTGAGACGACGCGCGGCAACTCCAAGGCGCGCGCGTTCCACCAGGAGACGGCCAAGGGCTGGTGGATCGATAAGACATTCACACCACCATTGACGCACGGCCGCAAGTACTCCAAAGAAGAACTGTGGGAGAACTGGACTTACTTCATCAAGCAAGTGGTTCCGGTGGCCGAAGAAGTGGGCGTGCGGATTGGTGTTCACCCGGACGACCCGCCAGTGCCGGAACTAGGCGGCATACCTCGCAACATCTTTGGAAACTTCGATGGCTACGTGCGCGCCCTGGAGATCGCCAACAGCCCTAACGTCGGTGTGTGCCTTTGTTGCGGGACGTGGATGGAAGGCGGCAAGGGGATGGGCAAGGACGTTTTCGATGCCGCCCGTGCCTTCGCCAAGATGGGTAAGCTATGGAAGATCCACTTCCGCAATGTCACCGGCCCGGTCCCGAACTTCGTCGAAACGTTTGTAGACGACGGCTACACCGATATGAAGAAGCTGATGCGGACGCTGGTAGACGTGGACTACCGCGGGATTCTGATTGCCGACCATGTGCCGCAAATGGTGGGTGACCGGCACACGGGCTGGGCTTACAGCATCGGCTACATCCGGGCGCTGTACGAGATGGCGCGCGACGAGCGGCACAAAGGCTAGTTCATCTTCGTGCTGTCGTCGAACTGAACGGTGACTCCCACCGCCTTGCCTGGCTCTATCTTAATTGGCGCAGGTGCAGGTGGCTCCTTCATGTACATGCCGAGTGAACTGCCCGAAGGCGGCGGTCCGGAGGTACCGTCGTAGGAACCATCGGGCGCATAGGCCACCGCGATATAGACGGGTGAAGTGGTGACATCCTCGATCTTGACAGTCTCCGACTTCGAAGTGGCGAATTTGGACAGGAACGGCATGCCCTCTCCCTTGACGAAGTCGGGAGAATCAAAGAGGAAAATGACGATCTGGTGTTTGTCGTCGACCGTGCCCGAGCCGGTGTAGTTGATTTTGATATTCAGAGTGCCTGCGGCAGGCTTAGCCTGGGCTTGCGCCTGTGGAGCCGCTACCATCAAGCAAGCGGCCGCAGCTATTCCCAGTAACGCTCTATTTAAGCAGATATAGTTCATAAGTCACTTTCCAAGTCATTTCCTTGCCGGGTTCCACGGCAATGTCGATATAGGGTTCGGGGCAAACCGTGGTCCGGATAGACCAGAAGTTCATCCTCGTCACGGGTTGATCGGAGGTAATTCGCACACCGGTGCCGGCGCCTCCATGTTCGATGTGGAGGTCATAATCAGATGGCGACTTGCCAAATCCTTCAATTTCGCTGAACACGCTCTCGCCCTGATCCAACTGCTTCAAATACACGAGATCGTTGCCTTTGATGGCAACCGCGTCTTTCAAATCACGCGTCGCCTTCGGCGCAAAGGCGAACTTCACGGACGTCGAAGGACCACTATACTTCCCGTCAAAGACGAAGAAGTTGTGGTTGTACTGCTGACTGGTGATCGTCTTAGTGCCCGTGTTCTTCAAGGAATGCTCCAAAACCATCACCGGTTTGCCGTTCTCAAGCCGCACTGTCTTCTTATATACGTACGCGTAGCCGTTTATGTTCTTCAATTCGTGCGTGAACTCAATCCAATTTTTGGCTTGGCGCTTGCTCCAACGGCCGGGGTCCACGATGTCGTAGGTCTTGAACATCTGGTACGGCCCAGCGTCGGTGCGCGTCACCGCCCCCACACCAAGGCGAATAAAGGGTTCGCCGGGCTTCGCCTCTTCGTAACCCACGGAAGTGTCGCCCACCGAACGAAACTCCTCCACGGGGCCTAGAATCGCGTCGTGGATCTTCGGGTTGTAGTTCTCAAACCACTTCCCGACGAATTCGTGATCTTTGTATTTCAGGCTGGCGATGACGCCGGTCCAGTCAAAACGAGTGGCCCGGTAATAGCCCTTGTCCGGGTCCGGCACGTAAAACGTAGCTTGCACCTGACCATTAGAGATCTTGGCGTCTGGGAAATCCGCAGCTGGCAGCGAGCTGGCGGCAAGAAAAGCAAAAACGAAAAGACGGGAGGGTCGCACGCGTACACAATATCATGGAGCCGCAGGTGTCCAACCGAAAGAACACAGGGGCGCTGAAAAGGCCGAAGGTATTTTGCCTTGTTCCTGGATATGCGATCATTGTAAACCAAAAACATGCTGCTGCTGCCTGTCATTCTTGCCTTCCAAACGCTGCCGTTCTACGACGAGAAAGTCATCGACAGCATGGCTATCCGCGAGCGTTACTGGAAGCAGTTGCAAGCCTACGCCGAGTCATTACCCTTTGTCGCACCGCCTGCGGGCGACACGCTGGCGCGCAAGATCGGCTTCCCCGCCCCGGGTTTGACAGCGGGCACGCCGCGCCTGGAGCGCGCCGGCGAAGATTCCATCGGCACCTACTACCGGTGCTGGATCCCACTGCGGGGCGGCCTGGAAAGCTACGGTCTCTACATTGTCCCGAAAGGCGCCCCTGGTCCGAAGCCGCTGGTGGTTGCCAAGCACGGCGGCGGAGGCTCTCCGGAACTGGCGTTGTATGAAGGCGGCGGCAACTATCACGACATGATCCGAGGCCCGGTGCAGCGGGGCTATGTCGTCTATGCACCGCTCACGGTCATGTACCCGTACCGCGACCGTGATCACGGCACACCGATTCCGCAGGAAGTCCGGGCGCAGCTCGATAAAGATTTCCGCGCGCGAGGCACCAGCCTGATGGCCGTAGAAGTTACCGTCATCCAGCGATCACTGGACGCGGTGGCGAAATTCCCTGACGTCGATCCTTCGCGCATCGGCATGATCGGCCTCTCCTACGGCGGCTTCTATACGCTTTACACGGCGGCATTAGACCCACGGATCCGTGTGGCCGTAGCGTCCTGCTCTTTCCGCGAACAGGACAAGGTTCCGCAGCCGGAAGAGGGGCGCCCGGTAGACATGGCTCCAGCCGAGTTTGTTCGCCTTATTGGCCCGCGGGCGTTGCAGGTGCAGTCCGGAGTGAACGACACAGGGTTCCCCATCGATGCAGTACGGCGCGCCGCGGCGTCAGTGAAAGACACTCCCGGATTTGAATTCCGCGAGTTCGATGGTGTTCACGAATTTCGAGGCGACCTGGCGTGGGAGTTTCTGGAGAAACACCTGAAACCCATACCGGTGAAGGTTGTGGTGGTGGCGATGTTCGAAGCCGGTGCGGACACGGGCGATACGCCGGGTGAATTTCAGTACTGGGTGGAACGCGAGAAGCTCGACCGCATCCTGCCTCTGCCGCACGGCTATCACAACCTGCGGATGAACAGCGAAGGCGTGCTGGGAATGGTTACGGGCGTCGGGACGGCGAAATCGGCGGCGGCAATTATGGCGGTGGGCCTCGATCCACGTTTTGATTTCTCACAGACCTACTGGCTGGTGGCGGGCATCGCGGGCATCGATCCCGCCGATGGTTCGCTTGGCTCAGCGGCGTGGGCCGAGTATGTCGTGGATGGGGACCTGGGACATGAGATCGACGCGAGAGAGATCCCGAAGGATTGGAAGACGGGCTTCATCCCTTTACGCCGATCCACGCCCTACGAACAGCCGCGGCGGGAGAATGATGGGGAAGTGTTCCACTTGAATCCGGGGCTGGTGGAATGGGCCTATCAATTAACTCGCGAGGTGAAACTGCCGGACACCGATGCCATCCGCAAGCGGCGGGAACAGTTCAACCAACCCGCTGCCCGGCGGCCTCCGTTCGTGCTGAAGGGCGACACCTTGTCCTCGATGACCTTTTGGCATGGAGCGCTACTCAACCAATGGGCCAATGACTGGGTGAAGTATCACACCGGAGGCAAGGGCAACTACGTCACAACGGCGATGGAAGACACGGGCACGCTGCAATCGCTGACGCTGCTGGCCAAGAGCGGGCGCGTGGATCTGAATCGGGTGCTGGTGCTGCGCACGGCGAGCAATTTCGACCAGCAGCGGGCGGGTATCACGGCGGCGGAAAGCCTGGCCGAAACCAAAGTCACCAGTTACAGCGCCTATCTGCCGTCTCTCGATTCGGCGTGGCGCGTCGGTAGCGTCGTGGTGCATGAGTTGACCGGCCACTGGGATCAGTACGCCGGCAAGATCCCAATGCGCTAAACGCCCTCAGTAGAGAAACCGTGCTGCGTGCGATGGTAGGCGCTGTCGTAGCGTTTGCTGGTTTTGAAAAGTTCATACCGGCCGTCGCTCTGGACGTCCTTGATCTTGGAGATCAGTGCGGACTTTTCTTCGTTGGTTAGCTGCTTGAAGCTGCGGCCGATCCGGATGGCTTCCTTCAGCATGTCCATTGTGGTCAACCCCACCACTTGTACGCTGACAGGTTGGCTTAGGCAATAACGATAAGCCTGCTCGACGGTGAGAAGGCCTTCCGCCAGGATTCGACCGTCGCCGCAGCAGCCCTTCATGCCAATGATGCCGACGTTCTTCTTAAGACAGACCGGCATGACTTCTTCACGGAAGCTGAGGAAGCCCGAATCCATGATGTTGTTCGGCATCTGAGCGGTGTCCCATTCAAATGGCTTGGCCAGCATACGCGCGTGAATGGCAGGCGACTTATGCCCAGTGAAGCCAATGAAACGCACCTTGCCGGCCTTCTTAGCCTCTTGCGCCGCGCGTAGGGCGCCCTTTTCAAACACCCAGTCCGGATCGTTGTAGTAGTTGCACTCGTGGAACTGGATGAGATCGAGGTGATCGGTCTGCAACCTCTGCAGGCTCTCCTCAATTTGCTTCATCGCGCCGGCATATTCGCGGCTACAGACCTTGGTCATAAGGAAGGCTTTTTGCCGCAGGTTGTCGATCTTCAGCCCTTTGCCCATGACGATCTCGCTGCGTCCGTCGTTGTATTCCCAGGCATTGTCCATGAAGGTCATGCCCTCGTCGATCGCCGCATGCAGCATCCGGAACGCCTCGTTTTCATCGATCCGTCCAATGTGGGCGCCGCCGATACCCAGCATCGACACGCGTTCGTTGGTTCGCCCCAGCATGCGTGTGGGCATGCCTGTAGCCGAAGCGCTGGTTGTCTGCGCCACCACCTGCTCCGCCAGTGCCGCAACGCTCATCGCTTGAAGAAACTGCCGCCTGGAATGTCCCTGTTCGTTCATGACTTGCCTCCTGTGACACGCGATTCTATCAGGTATGCTGGCGGGTGTAGTGACCGAACTGATCACTGCCGTCGAAACACTGAACCGAACATGGCTGGAGCGCCGCTTCGACGATCTGACGGCCCTTTTTGACGAGAACGCGATCATGCGCGGTCCGAAGCTGTTGGAGATCGGGCGCGGCCGGCGACACCGGGCAGGAACTCCTGCTCTTGTGCAGCGCGACGGAGCCTGGGTGGTCACTTTGCGGTTGCTTCTGTTTTAGTCGTCGCCACCGGCGCGTTCGAAGCCGTGTAGACCAGCTTGCCGCCAATCATAGTGATTAGCGGTTCAATCTTGCGAATGTCATCTTCAGGGCAGGAGACGAAATCGCGATCGATCACAACCATGTCCGCCAGTTTCCCCACTTCAATGGACCCGGTCAACTTTTCGCTGAACTGGAGATAAGCCGGGCCGGCAGTGTACATCCGCAGCGCTTCTTCGCGCGTGATCCTCTGATGCTCGAAGAGCACCTTGCCTTCTGTCGTGCGGCGCGTGATCGACATCCACATATTGAAGAACGGATTGAACGGGTTCACCGCGTTATTCTTGCCATGGCCAATCATGTGATCGCTACCACCGGCGATCACGATTCCCTGGTCCAAATACGAGCGCAGGGGAAAGAAGTCGCGCAGGTTGTCGATGCCGAAGACCCGCCCTAAAGCGGGCGAGTCATAGTGCAGCCAGCCTGGCTGGACGTCCGCGAGAATGCCCATCCGCTTCATCCGGTCCATCGCCGCGGGACTCTGAAAACTGGCATGCATCACGTGTGAGCGCGTTGGTGCGATCGGCGATTCCTTGTCCAGTCGTTCGAAAACATCGAGCAGCGTGTCCACGGCCCCGCCGCCCTGCGAATGGGCGGTCAACTGCCAACCCTTGGCGCGCGCCGCGGAGAAGATTGCGTACAGCTTGTCCGGATCGACGAAGAGCGTCCCCCGGAAATCGGGGTTGGTCTGACCGTAGAGTTGCTTGCCGAAGGGACCGTAGGGCATGCGCTGATACGCGGTGCCGACGCTCTGGCCGCCGTCGAGAGTTACTTTGAAGCTGCCGAACTTCAACCATTTGTCGCCCTGGTTGGTAGTCCAGGACGAGGCGGCAATCTCCTTCACAACTTCTTCCACCGGACGGGACGAGTTGGGCCGCCACGTAAGAACGACGCGGACTGGCAATCGATCTAGGCGCTTGAGTTCTTCGAACAGCTTCACCTCTGGCGCCGTAACCGCGCGATCGCCAACCGTCGTCAGACCGGCCTCGGCATACCCTCGCAGCATCCCTTCCAGCGCCGAGAGTTCCTCCTCATGAGTGAATGGCGCGGTGGTTTCGGCACCCTTCAACAAGGGAGCCGCGTTGCGTAGAATTCCGTTCGGCTCGCCATCGGCGCCCTTCACAACCTCGCCGCCCGGCGGGTTCGGCGTGTCTTTCGTGATGCCGCTAATTCGCAGTGCCATCGAATTTGCGGACCACACGTAGCTGGCGTCGAATGCCACCGGATGATCCGTGACCACATCCAGATCGCCCTTTACAGGCATGCGCATTTCGGCGAGCCGGGGAGGCAGAGTTCTCGGCACGACGATCCATTCGCCCTTGGGCGTGGTGCGTGCCTTTTCACGAATGAAGTTCTGAATCGCAACGATGCTGTCGAGCGGCGGCAAGGCTCCGCGAAACTCACTCAAACCCGCTTCCAGCGCATGAACGTGAGCATCGATCAATCCGGGCAGGACACTGCGGCCTTGCAGATCGAAGACCTGCGTCTTGGGACCTTGTTCCTTCGCCAGGACGTCGCGGGCGCGCCCTACGGCTGTGATGCGCTCACCCTTGACGGCCACGCCGGCAAAGACCGTGTTCTTCGCATCCATCGAAATGACGCGACCGTTAATGAAGATGAAATCGGCGTTGGCCGCAAGGGCAACGCCAACGGCCAGAAGGCCAACTGCGATCGTTCTCATTTAGCTCCAGCCATCTGTATCGCGCTCGCGGCCTGTTTCCCCGATAGCGCCGCCGCCTCGACGCAGCCGGCGTTGAATCCGTTGTCGGTCCAATCGCCCGCCAGATAAAGGTTAGCGAATCCTGAGCCGCCCGGCTTCAGCCGGTACTTGCTGGTGCCTTTGGCGCTGAGCACATAGCGCTCCGAAGGCTCGACGTTGGCGCGCCAATATTGCGAATCGAAGCGCGTCTCTCCACTTTGTCCGTTCCAGTCGTAAATGTCATTCCAGTCAAACCGTGGCAGCACCGCCTTCACTGGGGCGCGCAGGAAACGGAGAGACTCTTCCTTGACGCGCGCCTTCTGTCGCTCCGGGAAGTCGCTGGGTGTGCCATGCGGAGGTATAACCGGAGCGTCTTCCAGCGTTCCAAAGATGTATTGGACGCTGGCAGCATTTCCTGTCTCTTTGTCCAGCACCTGGCTCATGTCGGCCCACGAATTGATAGGCTCACCCAACCCGGCCATCAGTTCCAACTCGCCGGCAGGATCAGGCACGATTCCCATTTCCAACGCCGTCTTGGTGCACCAGATCTGGAAGGCCTGTGTCTGCGTAGTACCGATCTTCGTCAACATTTGACGCCAGTCTTCACGAGCATTCATCAGGTCGCCGCACAAGGCGGGTAACGCGCCGACGGAGATGCCCAATACAACTTTGTCAAAGTCCGTTCCGGCCTTCAAGACCGAAGGCGTACCGCGCCAGGAGGACCAGACCGATTCCAAGTTGGCGCCGTACCGCTCCAACTCCTCGCCTTCCACCAACTGCGAGTAGAGGGGCTGGTTCGGCCAGCAGGGCATGCCTTTCACAATTCGCAGAGGTTCATAGAGGCCAATTTTGGGTGTCGCCTGACGCGACATCTCGATGCGATCAATGAGCCCGTCTTTGACGCGGAGGCTTTCAACCTTCTTGAAGAACTCGAACTTTACACCGCGATGCCGCAGAGCAAGGTAGAGCGGCGCGAAAATAGTGTCGCCCATTCCGCTCTGCATCTTGTAGCAATAGGCGCCGCTATAGCCAAAGCACATCTGCAGGATGCCCTTAATGGTGGTGCCGGCTTCCATGCTCGCGCTACGCGGGCGGCCGTGCAGTCCTTCGGGATCGTTGGTCTTTCCATTTTCGAACCCGAAACAGGTGTCGTAGACGCCTTGAAGGAGAGGTGACCAGGGCACGTGGCAGCCATGGCGCTCCAGCCACTCGGAGTAGTCCTCATCGTTGACGGTCTCAAAGCCGCGCGACAGCAGCCTGTCTTCGAAGACACCGCGCAGATTGGCGATCCCGATGTCGAGGATGTGCCAAATATGCCGGATCTCGTCGTTGCGTGTGTGCTCGAAAACCTCATCCAAGGCAGCGCTGAACGCGGCGAGCATCCTTGCCGCCAGGAACGCCGCGGCCGCCGCCAGCCATCGGGCGCGCCAGGAGGCCTTGTCATTGATGAACTGCCGGTAGTGATTCGCCAGAACGAATAGCCGCGCAAGGATGGAATGGGGAGAAAGATCCACCTTCGGCGTATGCCCTACTACCTTCGCAGTGAGCTTATAAACCACGTTCGCGAAGGACGTCCGCCAGTCCGGGCGAATATGAAACCGGTTGGCCGCGCCGTCAACAAGGCCAAGAAGGATCGCCTCGTGTTGCTGAAGCCATCGGATCGCGAGGACCAGTTGCTCACCGGGTTCGCGGGCGGGCTCACCCGGAATTGCCGGCATCTTGATCAGCCACGGCTTCCAAGCGCCGTCCACGTTTTCCATCACGGTGAAGTGGCTCTTCGGCTTCATCGCATCGGGAAAGCAGGACTGGAAGGGGCTGTCAGGTTGCAGGCCGTGCAGGGCGCAATATTCGAAGGCCTCTTTCAAAACGCCAAAAGCGGTCTCGTAGAATCCGAACCAGACGTGAGGGCCGTGCTCCTCAATGCGTTCCTCCAGCGCGGCGTTGCGGCCACATGCGCCCTTGCCGCCCAAACGCCAACCCATCTGATAGACCGTAATCTCGTACCGGCTCTGCCAGTCCGGTTGATTTGTCAGGTGGAAGGCGGTGGTCAGGGCGCCCACGCCGCCGCCCAGAATGGCAATCTTCTCCATGTACCCTCTTACTTTCGACTCATCTCCGCATATCCGCCGAGGATTTCCCGCGGATATCCGGAGATCCCCTGGCACGCTTGCATGCCCGACATTACCGCCGCTTCCACAGAGCCTGCGTTCAATCCATTCAGTGTCCAATCACCGGCCAAGAAGAGATTGCGAAAACCCGAATCGTCAGACCGCAAGCGGAAGAATTTGCTGCCGGCGGTAGATAGCGTATAGCGGTCGGAGGGATCGACATTGGCGCGCCAGTATTGGGAGCGCATCCGCTGCTCGCCTTGCGCCGTATCTGGCGCCTGCATTTTGGCCCAGTCGAAGTTAGGCCACAAAGCCGTCACACCGTTGCGGAAGAAGGAGAGGGCGCCCTGGTAGACGGCGTCGCGCTGTTCCTGCGGAAACGCCGAGGCCGTGCCGGGCGGGGGCGAAACGGAATCCTCCAAGGCGCCGACAAAGTAGTGAACGCTTTTCACATCCGCGGGCCACTCTTCGTGGGGCAGAAGCTGGCTCATGTCGAGCCACGTGTCGAAGGGCTCGCGAAACCCCTCTGCGGTTGGCATACCCGGCATGCCGGCAAGAGTCTCCGTTGTCGCTGTCATCCAGGTCTGCAGAAATTGTGTCTGCACCGTCTTCAAGCCGGAGAGCATGGCGCGCCAGCGAGGCTCAGTCGCCAGTTCGCCGCACACCGTGGGAAGCGCGGCAATCGGAACACCCAGGATCACCTTGTCAAAGTCTACGCCGCGTTCGAGGCGCACCGTTCCGACGCGGAACGGACACCAGGCAGACTCCAGGTCGAGGCCCGTTCCGCGCAGCACATCGCCGTGCTCCAACTGATCCCAAAGAGGCGCCGGTGGCCAACACAGCAGCCCGCGGAATGGCGGCAATAAAGGTTGGTAGGAGGATAGGGCCGGACTCAACGCGGCTTGCACATTCATATCCACCGAGGTCACTTCCGTGCCGGCAACATGGATTGCAGTGACACGATGGAAGAACTGGAATTTGACTCCCTTGTGCCGCAAGGCAAGGTAAATGGGAGTCATCACGCACTCGCCCATGCCTGCTTGCATGCGATAGGAGAAGTGGCCGGCGTAGCCGCCGAACAGGCGCAGCATCGCCTGGACCGCCGAACCTGCGGCCAGGTTCGCCGCCTCGGGCCGGATGTTTGGATCCGCCCCGGGATTCGATCGGCCGCCTTCGTAATGCGCGCCGGAATCGTAGATAGCACGGATCACAGGCGACCAGGAATTAAGACATCCGTATTTCTCCAGCCAGTGCGAGAAGTCGATGCGCTCGATCGCGTCGAACCCTTTCTCCAGGACTTCGTCGGCTAATAGCCCGCGCAGCAAGGCCGCGCTCAAGTCCAGTAACTGCCAGAGATGACGGATCTCGGGATCGCCTTCGATGAGAGGGGCGGCAGCCTTCTGAAACGAAGCTAGAAACCGCTGGACGACACGCTGGATTAACCACAGCGATGCGTCGCGCAGGCGCGCCCGCAGCCAGGATAAGCGCCCTTCAATCCGCGGCGCCACATCTTGCGCCAGCCGCAGCGCGACGTGGAGCAAGGACTCCTTCTCGCGATGGCTTGTGACGGGTAGGCCGGCAGCCATGCTGGCGGCGGCATGGGCACGCAGCAACAGCAAACTGGAAGGCAGCGCGAGGCGCGCCTTCAATTCCGGACGCTGCCTGGTGGCGATCTCCAGCCGATCCACCAGCATCGTCAGACCACGAACCAACTGCGCCCACCAATGGCTTTGCTGGGGCTCCAATGGACTGCCACCGGTGTCAGGCATGGTGATTGTCCACGCATCCCACTTACCGCCTGAATAGTCGAGGATGGTGGAATCGTCTTTCGGCTGGAATGCTTGCTGCCAGGTTGTAAACGCGCCTTCCGGGAGGAGCCCGTTCTGCCGGCAATACTCGTAGGCATCCTCAATCACTCGAAAGGCGTTGAAGTAGAACCCGAACCACACATGAGGACCATGTTCTTCGATGCGCCAATGGGCCTCGGGATTCCGGGCACTGGCGCCCTTTCCGCCCAGACGCCATCCTTGCTGATAAACCGTGACGTCATATTTGGATTGCCAATCGGGCACCTTGGTCAATTCGAACGCAGCGGTCAGCGCGCCGATGCCGCCCCCGAGGATAGCGATCTTTTCCATTGAGGGGTTATTATACGCCGTGACCTCGGTTTTCAAAAAACGTAGTGTAGGATGAGTAATACCGCTGCAAGCAAGTCAGCCGGAGAGCAATCCTTTCACCACACGATTAATGGGGTTGCCACCAGTCTAGTCAGTCATGCGGTTGGAGCGTTCAGGATGTTCGATTCGGACGGAGTGAAGAGGTTTTCTTCGCTCGCGACTCTTGTTGCTTTACTTTTTTCCTGTAGTCTGGCTTATCCTCAGTCGGAGATCCGTTCCGCGGATCTGGCCGGGTTACTCCTCACGCCATCCGGACAGCCCGTGGCTGGGGCGAAGATCACCGCCACCGATTCGCAACGCGGCACGATCCGGCACGCCCAAACCGAAGTGGACGGAGCGTTCCACGTGCCAGGGTTGACTCCATCGGTTTATCAACTGCAAGTGGAAGCTGACGGGTTCCCGGCGAAGGCGGTTGAGGATCTTGAGCTGCTGGTTGGCGAAACGGCGCGAATTGAGATTACGCTGGATGCTGCCGGAGGCGCGGCAAGGCCGACCTTTCAGGTAGAAGGCACGTCGTCGCGCCCGGCCCTCGACCTGGATCGAACGCAACAGGCTGACCGCGTGACGGCGCGTCGCCTGGAGAACCTGCCGATCAATCGACGGACTTACCTGGATTTTGCCAAGCTCTCACCGGGAGTAGTGGAGTCGGGCGATCTGGTGGACGACACCGATTTCCGTCCGTCCCAGTCGCCGCAATCGGGGTTGAGCATTGGCGGCACTGGTGGCCGCGGCAACTCGTTTACCATCGACGGCGCGGCGAACGACTATAACTCAGGCGGCGTCCGGCCATCTCTGAGTCAGGCCGCGGTGCAGGAGTTCCAGGTGAACCGCAACTCGTTCTCAGCCGAGTTTGGCGGCGCCTACGGCGGAGTCATCAACATCGTCTCGAAGTCTGGCACCAATGACTTTCATGGAAATGCGTTTGGCCTGTTGCGCCATCGTTCCATCCAAGCGCGTAATTACTTCGACACTGAGAAGTCGCCGTTCACGCGGGCGCAGTATGGGATTGCGGGGGGTGGCGCGCTGGTCCGCGACCGCACGCATTGGTTCGCGGCCTATGAGCGGCTGGACCGGCATGAGACCACGTTCGTGCCGATCCTGCGCGATCAGAGTGTGTTCAAAAGCCTCAGCGGGTCGCAACAGAGTTTGGCCACCTACCTCGATACGACACCGTACAAGCAAGTGGCGGATGTGATGCGGCAAACCCTCATCACGTCGAACTTTCCCAACACGCTGCAACTGTTCCACGACAATAGCGGCAACTTGCCCTTTGGCGAGCAGTTCACGCAGATTTCCGGGCGCCTGGATCATGCAATTTCGGAGCGGCACCACGTGTTCCTGCGAACGAACTTTGCCGACGCCGATTCCGACATTACCCAGTTCGGGGCACTGATGGCGCTTAGCCGCGGACGCAGTTCGAAACAGTTTGATGGCACCGTGATGGCCAACAGCACGTGGACACCGAACCCGCGCTGGCTGGTGGAGACACGCGTTGCGTTCGGTTATAACAATTCGGACTTCAAGCCGAAGGACCCGTACGGCCCGGGCATCGACATTGCGGGCTTCGGGCTGTTCGGCCGCGACAACTTCCTGCCATCGAAAGATCTCGAGAGGAACTATCAGGCACAGCAGACAGTGAGCCGCTTCCAGGGCGCCCACACCATCAAGTTCGGGTTCAACATCATCCCGATCCAAGACGCGGTAAATCAGGAAGTCCTGATGGGCGGCGTGTTCGGCTTTGGACCGGGCATCCCTCTAGGCACCTTCCTCAATATCGCGACGGCGGACCCAGGCTTCAGCACCAGCCTCGGCCAGTTTCTGGGCGCATCCGGCCGCGGCGATCTCAGCCCCGCCTTGAGCGATTCCATCTCGTCGCTGCAGGCTTATAACCTGGGCTTGCCTCTCTACTACCAGCAGGGTTTCGGGATCGCCGGCTGGAACGGGTGGGTGACCCGCTATCACTTCTTCGGCACCGATTCCTGGAGCGTGACGCGCAATCTGAAGATCGACTTTGGCCTGCGCTACGAATACGAAACCAAGAAGCCGATCATGAATCGCGATCCGAACAACTTCGCGCCACGTTTTGGTTTCGCGTGGTCGCCAGGGAGTTCGCACAACACCGTTATCCGCGGCGGATACGGCATTTACTACGGCGTTACAATCGCACCGTTTAACTACACGGCCGATCACTTCGGCCACCGGCGCATCAACACCACGCTGATTCCGATTTCCGGTCTTCCGTTCCCCATCAATCCGCAAACAGGCCACGTGCTGTCCTCAGTGGACGTTTACCAGAGCCTGTTGACGCGGGGGATCCTTGGCAAGCGCAGCATCACTCCGGGGGACTTGGCGCCACTCGGGCTGGAGGTAGGCCCGGATTCGCCGCTGCGCATTCTATTTGAAGTGGACGGGAACTTCCGCAACAGTTACTCGCACCAGGCGAGCTTCGAGATTGAACACTCCTTTGGGCAGTTCACGGTATCGGCGGCATGGAACTTCAATCGTGCCTTGAAGCTGCCGCGCGCGGTGGACCGCAACCTTGTGCAGGTGCGGGATGCCAACGGCCAGACCTCTATCGGACATCTCGATCCGCTGGTGCTTCAGCACAACTACTACGAGTCGAGTGCGAACTCTTATTACAACGCCATGGTATTGCAGGCGGCGAGGCGTTTGAGCCGGCGTCTGGTCTTCAACGCGCATTACACGTGGAGCAAGACCGTCGACGACGTGACCGATTACGCGCCTGACTACCAACCCGATAATCAGTTCGATTTGCGAGCCGAGCGGGCACTTTCGGCCTATCACCGGAAGCACCGTGTTGTGGGCAATGCGGTGTACACGCTACCACTGACGTTTACTCTGTCGGGAATCTTCGAAGCTTCCAGCGGCCGTCCGTTCAACTTGCTGACAGGGTATGACACGGTGGGCGATAACCACGCCACGGCGCATCGGCCTACCGGCCTGGGCCGCAACGCGGGGATGGGGCCTAATTACTGCTCGGCGGATCTCCGGGTGTCGCGTCTGTTCAAGATCACGGAACGCTTGTCCGCGGATCTCACGGCCGAATCATTCAACATCTTGAACCGCACCAACTTCAAGACGATCAACAACACAGTGGGCAATCCGCCGCTATCGTCCCTGCCGCATCCCATTGTGGGTAACCGCGGTTCCGTTACTGAGGCACTGGCCTTCACGTCCGCATACGATCCGCGGCAGTTTCAGTTTGGCCTTGGGCTGCGCTGGTAACCGCGATGCACGACGTCGCAAAACCTGAGTTCGGCGGGACAGCGCGATTCACCCTTGTCCGTCGTGTGGGCTCAGGTGGCATGGGCGTGGTGTACGAGGCCTTCGACAATGACTGGCGACTGCGTGTCGCGCTGAAGACCGTCACTCGCCTGGACCCGCGCTTCCTCTACCTGTTCAAGCAGGAGTTTCGTTCACTCAGCGGCATTACGCATCCTCATCTGGTCCAACTGTATGAGTTGATCGCCAGCGACGAACACTGGTTCTTCACGATGGAGTTCGTGGACGGTGTCCCTTTTCTGCATCATGTCTGGGGCCGCGAGCAGAAGCATTCGTTGCCGAGCAGCGCTTACGAGACTGCGACCGCAACAGTTGCCTGCGACATCGCGGGCCCCGGCGGGGACGGCATTGCCGGACTGATTGTACCGACCGCGTCGGGCAGCGATTCGCCGGCGAGGATGGATGTGCTGCGCGAATCGATGCGGCAATTGGCCGAAGGCGTCAGCGCCTTGCATCAGGCTGGCAAACTGCACCGCGACATCAAACCGTCGAATCTGATGGTGCGCGAGGGTGGGCATCTGATCCTGCTCGATTTTGGCTTGGTGAGCGACCTGGGCGCCGGTAGAGTGGGTGACATCGCCGGGACTGTGACCTACATGGCGCCTGAGCAGGCGTCGGGACGGCCCTTGACAGAGGCGGCCGATTGGTACTCGGTGGGCGTGACGCTGTACGAAGCACTCACGGGAGTGGCGCCGTTTCGAGGTGTGCCGGCAGCGGTGATGCAGGCGAAGAGGGAGCTTCCTGTATGTCCGCCGCACGAGGTGGTGACCGGAGTTCCCGCGGACCTGGAGGAACTGTGCCTGGAGCTTCTGCGGCCCGATGCCGCGGCGCGCCCGAGCGGCAACGAAATTCTTCAGCGGCTGGGCGGCCGGTTGACCGCAACGGCGCAGACTGCCATTGCGCCTCCTATTCTGGTGGGTCGCGAACCACATCTGGCCGCGCTGGAATCGGCGTATGCTGCTGCAGTGGGCGGGAGGACGGTGGCGGTATTCGTCCACGGTGCGTCCGGCTTCGGCAAGAGCAGTCTAGTGGATCATTTCCTGGAGCGGAGGGCGCGGGCGGGCGAATCGGTGGAGCTACGGGGCCGGTGCTATGAGCAAGAGTCCGTGCCGTATAAGGCGTTTGACGCGCTCATCGATTCGTTATCGCGGCATCTATCCGCCCTGGCGGCGGGCGATCTGCGTGAGATTCTTCCGCAGGACTTGGCCTGCCTGGCACGCCTGTTTCCGGTGATGCGGCGGTTTGAACGAAATGTGAGTGGACCGGCGGTAGCCGAAGGCATCGACCAGTTCGACTTGCGCCGGCGCGCCTTCACCGCTCTTCGTCAGTTGCTGCACAGACTCGCAGAGCGAGCGCCGCTCATCCTGTTCATCGACGACCTGCAATGGGGCGACATCGACAGCGCCCGGCTGTTGAACGAGATCCTGCGGGAGGCCTCCGGTTCGCCTCTGCTTGTGATCTGCTCGTATCGCAGCGAGTATGCGCATTCCAGCGCTTGTCTGGCCGCGCTGTCGTTTGGTCCAAGCATCGACAGGCGCGAACTTCCCGTGGGCGCGTTGGACTTTGACGACGCGCGGCGATTGGCTCTGGCCATGCTTCCGGGCGCACCATCGACGCAGCACGCCGAGTCCATCGCGCGGGAGAGCAAGGGCAGTCCGTATTTTGTGCGCGAACTGGCGACGTCTGTACATCCCGCCACTGGCGGCGAAGTGTCGCTCGATTCCGTGCTTTGGAACCGTGTTTCCGGGCTTCCGCCAGCGTCGTTGAAGCTGCTTGAGGTGATCTCGGTTTCCGGGCGTCCGCTATTGCTGGCGGACGCCGTGGAAGTTGCCGGCGGTGTGGACGATCCTTCGCTGTTAGGGCTACTTCGCGCCACGCGGCTGATCCGTGGAAGTGGCGTGGGTCGCGGCGATCAGGTGGAGCCCTATCATGACCGGATTCGAGAGACGGTGGTGGCCCACCTGGAACCGCCGGTGCTGCGCGGTCACCATTTGCGGCTGGCCGTAACGCTGGCTCGGACGCCGGGCACCGACCCGGAGCGCCTGGCCGTCCACTATCTGGGCGGGGGCGAGGAACGGATCGCGGGACGTTACTTCTCCACGGCTGCGGAACAGGCGGCGCAGGCTCTTGCCTTTGACCGCGCCGCGGAACTGTGTAAGCAGGCGATTGCGCTAACGCCCTTGGGCGAGGAGGAACGGCAGCAGTTGGAAGTTAGCCTGGCGGACGCGCTGGCGAATGGCGGACGGGGTCCGATGGCGGCACAGCAGTATCTGACGGCGGCCGCGCAGGCCACGCCAGCGCAACGCATGACGATGAACCAGCGCGCGGCCTATCACTTCTGCGCCAGCGGCTATGTGGATGAAGGCCGGGCGGCGTTTCGCGATGTGCTGGGCCAAGTGGGATTGAAGCTGCCGAGGAGCCGGAATGCGGCGTTCGCCGCGGTGATTGGGAACGATCTGCGGCTGCGTTTCCGCGGCCTCAAGTTTAGGGAGCGGCTAGAAGCGAAGGCTCCGCCCGCGGAGTTGGCGCGCGCCGATGCGGCGTGGGATGCCGCGATCGGTTTGTCGATGGTGGACATAGTCGCCGGAGCTGGATTCGCCAAGCGCGCAGTGTTGGAAGCCTTGCGTACCGGCGAGCCTTACCGTATCGCTAGATCGGTGTCCTGGGAAGCCGCGCATCGCGCCGGACTGGGACCGGCTCAGGAGCGACAGGCGCTGCGGTGGCTGGATGACGCGTCGGGACTAGCCGCGCGCAGCGGGCATCCGAAGGCGATTGCCTGGGCGAAGCTGGCAGCGGGCGTAGCCTACCTTCAGATTGGCCGTTGGCGCTCCGCCGTGGATACGCTCGACGAGGCGCAGCGGCTGTTGCGCGAGTACGCGCGCGACATCGCGTGGGAGATGGCGACAGCCGACACGTGCCTGCTGTTTGCGCTGAACGATGTGGGTAACTATGCCGAGATGGCGCGCCGCACTCCTGCCATCCTAGAGACTGGCCGGGAGCGCGGCAACTTATTCGTGGTTACTAACATCGGAGCGTGGGTGATGCCGCAGTTGCGTTTGGCCGCGGGGGATCCGGAGTCCGCCCGTAAGTTGGCCGCGGAAGCGTCGGCGCGCTGGTCGCAGCAAGGATTCCACTTACAGCACCTGTACACGCTGATCCAGAGGGTGAGCGCCTCGATTTATGAGGGCAAGGGTGAGCGCGCGGTGACAGAGATTGACGCGGAGTGGAAGGCGGCGGCGGGTTCGCTGCTGTTTCATGCTCACTTGCCGCGCAGTTTCACGATCCATGTTCGGGCGAGGGCGTACTTGCGGGCCGCGGAACGGAGCGCGAATCCGAAGCCACTGGTGGGGCGTGTATTGTCTGACGCCAAGCGTCTGGACAAGGAACAGGCGCGCTGGGCGAGCGCGGCGGCGGAGTTGTTGCGCGCCGGCGCGGCCCAGGTTCGGGGCGACCAGGACGGTGCGTTGCGCCATTTGAGGGATGCCGAGCGTGGGTTTGTGGAAGGCGAGATGGGACATTATCTGGCGGCAACGCGCTACCGGTTGGCGGCTCTGGTGGGGGGCGACGAGGGGCGGGCGTTTCGGGCATTGGCCGATGAGTGGACGAGAGCACAGGGGATCGCGGAGCCTGATCGGTTCACGGCGCTGCATGCGCCAGGGTTCGTTGGCTTTGTTTTTTAGGTGCTTTCGGCATCCGTCTAATCAATTGATTCTATTTGCCTTCAGTCCATTGGGTTTGAAGTGACACCCCTCTTGACAACATGATTTAATCCGGGTAATATTAATTACATACGGGTATAATTATGTCATCATGCACGGCCTTCAACGGTAAGAATCTGATTGCCTCGGGGGATGTTCGGGAAGTCGTACTGAAGAGTAAAGAAGTGCTAGATCGGGATGAGCACGCCCAGATTCTGATCTTCGACGACATCAGCAGCGAACAGATCGAAGCCGATTTCCGGGGGACTGTGGCGGATGTCGCCCAGCGGCTGGAGGATCGTGCCGCGGGTGCCCACGCTGAAGCCAGGCGTCCTGGGCGTCCGAAATTGGGAGTGGTAGCGCGTGAGGTCACACTGCTGCCGCGACACTGGGAGTGGCTGGCGAAGCAGCCCGGGGGAGCCTCAGTGGCGCTCCGAAAACTGGTGGAGCACGGGATCAAAACGAACCGGGGTCAAGAAGGTGTACGGCGCTCCCAGGACGTGACCTACCGCTTCATGTCGGCGATGGCGGGCGATGAACCTGGGTTTGAGGAAGCAATTCGAGCGTTGTTCGGCAGACAGCAGCATCGTTTCGTTGAGTTGATTGGACCTTGGCCGGCGGACATCCGAAATCACGCGAATAAGTTGGCCGTTGGCGCGTTTGTGGAGAGTGAGTTACCACATGCTATCTAAGGAAGAAAAGAGAGAAGCCGTTCGTAAATTCAGAGAACAGAAAGTCCTACTTGGTATCTATGCCGTGCGATGCACGTCAACGAATCAAGTGTGGGTGGGATCATCGCGAAATCTGGGCGCATCCAGGAACGGGACTTGGTTCAGCCTGCGCCTGGGGAGTCATCGCGATCTGCCGCTGCAGGAGGCGTGGAATCAGCACGGCGAGCCGGCGTTCACGTTTGAGGAACTGGAGACGTTGGAGGATGATGTGGCGGCGCTATTGGTGTCGGATCTCTTGAAGGCCAGGAAACAGCATTGGATGGGGGAATTGGGAGCGCGGGGGCTGCTGTAATCAGCCAACGGACCGGATGTCTGTCCGTTTGAAGTCGTCACCTTTAAACAGGAGGGGCGCGTCCTTGACCTGCGCCAGGGCGTAGGCGAAGCAATCCCCCAAATTAAGTCGTGCCGGGCGTCCTTGGTACCGGGCAAACGCGGCGAGGGCGAACCTTGCTTGCTCCAGCGTGGTCGGCTCCACGACCAGACCGAGGTCTTTCATCCAAGCCGCCGATTTGAGTTCTCCGGCTTCGCCGTGGCGCGACCGCATACGGACTTGCACCTCCCACCAATTCACGGGTGAGATCCAAGCTTGGTCGGCTGTTAAGAGTTTGGAGAGATAGTCGTCAGCGTCCGGCTCACCCAGCAGAACGGCCAGGAGTGCGGAGGCGTCGACGACGATTCTCACTTCGGTAAGCCATCCGGACCATAGAGGTCGTCGTCAGTTAGATGTGGACCTACAATGGGCAAACTTCGCAATTCCGCTAGCGTGCGCTCCGCTTCCGAACGGCGCTTGGATCGAGTTTTGTTGGCCTTGACGCGCTCAATAGCCAGTTGTACCCGGACGGCTTTTGCGATGGCTTCGGTGAGGGATAGGCCGGTCAAGGCTGCAAGCTCCCGAGCATCTTCAGCGACGTCGGATCGTTTGATTTGAATCGGCGCCGTCATGATTTTACTCTATCATGATCATGGCCGATTCATGAATTCTAGTCGGCACCCGCCAGTTGGAGCCACTTGCCGTTGTGGAAGTAGAGGACGCCGGAGGCCTTTTCGAGGAAGGCATCGTCGATGCCCTGGTGGTCGATGGGTGGGGGCTTGGGCCCTCCGTAGGCAGCGTGGGTCAGGATGTAGTCGCGGCTGACTGGGGTGATCTGGCGCGAGTAGCCGATTTGGTCGGCCTCTAGACCTTGCATGTAGTTGAGGTCATCCGATGTATTTAAAGTCTGGGGCCTGGTGTCGCCGGCGCTGCGGAAGACAAGCAGCGTTGTCGAGTGATTCACGGAGCACAGCACGGCCCAGCCGGTTTCACCCGTGGCATGAAATTGGCCTTGGATCAGGTTGCGGGGCGGACCGGTAAAAGCGGGCTGAGGTACGGTGCAGTGGCGCGCGCGGAGAACAGCGGCAATCGCGGGGGGTACGTCGGGGAAGGCTTCCACGGGGAGACGGCGAATTTCGGAAACCGCAATGGCGGCACGGGCCGCCCAGTCACGCGCGGCCTGGTCCCGCTCCCGCTGCTGACGAGCGATGTCGGCAAGATCGATTTGCGGTAGGATCTTTGCCCGGTCGAGATTGGGGTCGAGGGCCTTGGCACGGAGAAAGTATTGCTCGGCGAGTTGGGCGGCGCGAGGGTTGGGCGTTCCCATTTGGAGGAGCCAGTTGTACTGGCTCTGGAACATGTAGGCAGCGTTGCCGATCACCCATACGTTCTTCGAGGCGTCGAGTCCGGCTTGCGCCAGTTCCGCGGGTGGTCCGCCTTTCAGAATCGTCAGTGCGTAGAGGTGGGCCAGTTCACGCACGGCTGTCTCGTTGTTCGGGTTTGTGCGTACGGTGGACTCCAGGTCGCGCAGTTGAGGTGCGTGAACTGGCTGTTGCGCCAGCGTGGCTGTCGCGAGGACCAGAACGATGAATAGGGACTTCATTTCATTAGTTACCGAGGACGGGGAATGCCGTGATTCTTAGTTTCGCCGCTCCGTAGGGGATGAGAGTAATTGTCTCCTCAGGGAGTTTGCTGGTCACCGGGCTGACGGGTAGCGGGCCGGCGGAATCGTCCACTACCTGCCAGGCGGTCAGGCGCTTGCCCTTGGCGAGGATTTCAATGGGCGCGGATTCCGCGCTGTAGGGCTGTTTGGACATGGGCTTCTGACGGACTTCAAATGAGCCCGGAAGGATGGCGTAGTTCCAGGGTGTGGATGGGTACACTTCAAAGTCGGGCGCCGGGCCCGTCTGCTTGATTTTGTGCCAAGTCTCGCCGATTTTCAAGGAATAAACGAGCGGGCCGCGCTCGACGGCCATGGAGTTGTTGAACCATGTGGTGGGGCGAATGGCCATGGGGAAGCGCAGTTCCACGGTGTCGCCACTCTTCCATTCGCGCTCCAGGCGGTAGAAGGCGTCGGGTTTGACTCCGGGTTGCGGCTGGCCGTTCACCGTCACGGCGGCTCCGGAGGCCCAGACGGGAATGCGAAGGACAAGGGGGAAACGGGCCGGACGGTCAGGCCTCACCACCAGGGCGACGGTATCGCGGAAGGGATATTCGGTGCGCTCCTCAACAGTAATGGGTACACCGCCGGCGACGGTGGTGTGGACTTCACTGGGACCATAGACAACGGCGGCCAGACCGTGGTCCGGTGTCGCCATCCATAGGTTTGCGGCTAGTTTGGGCCAGCCCTGATGCATGTTGGCGGTGCAGCAGCCGAAGTTGGGTTCGAGACCAAAGATGTTGGATTCGGGACCGTTGGTGGTCCAGCGGCGGTTGGCGAGCGTGCATGAAATCTGGTTCGCCTGTTGGTCGTATTGGTGGGCCCAGAGGTCGGCTGTCATGGTGGCGGGCAAGGCGTTGTAGGCGATCTTTTCGAGACGGTCCCCGAAGGCGGCATCGCCGAAGATGGAGAGGTCCACTTCAAGGGAGAACGTGGCCTCGACTACGGTGCAGAGTTCGGTGCCTTGCGACGGGTCGCGGCCGGCGTAGTGTTCATCGGAACCGAAGATACCTTCGGGCTGGCCGTGGTAGCGGTCGAGGGTCTCGAACATGCGGTAGAGGGCGTCGCGATCGCCTTTGTCGCCGGTGATGGACCACCAGACAGCGGCGGCTTTCATGGCCATGGCGTTGTTCACGCCGTGTGTGGCGAGCTTGGCGTCGGCGCCGGTGACCTTGTCCTTCCAGACGAAATTGGCGAACTGCGCTTCCCAATCGTGACCTTGCTGATGGAGCTTGCGGGCCAGATCAAGCAGCCGTTTGTCGCCGTTCCGGTTGTAGAGCCAAAGCACGGTGAGGACTTCGTCGTGCCAGCGAAAGATAGCCCATTCCTTCAGCGGACGCGCATCCAGGTTCTGGGCCTGATAGGCGAAGTAGCGTTCCATGAGCGGAATCACGCGGGGATCGCCAGTGGCTTCCTGGTATTGAGTGAGCGCCTTCAGCATGACGTAGTTGGGCCACCAATCCTGGTTCTTAACGGGACCGATGGCGCCATCGGGGCGCTGGTTCTCCAGTGTCCACTTCAGCCACTTTTGGACTTTGGCGATGAGGACAGGGTCACCGGTGAGATAGGCGAGGGGGACGAGGCCGTCGAGATAATAAGGACCGCGTTCCCAGCCTTCGCCGGGGCCGCCGAGCCACGCGCTGTTAGCGCTGAGGTCAGGCCAGAACTCGTCGAGGTGGCCGCTGAGGCCGGCAGCCTGGATGCGTAGCTGATCAAGGAGCCAGCCCTTCGGGGCAACGGAGGTGAGAGGCAGCAGAGGAAAGGCGTTGGGTTGGAGCGGCGGCCGGTTGGGGACGGGGCTTTGCGGGGTGGCGCCGAACAATGACAGACCACCGAGGAGGGTACAGCAGACCAGATGGCAGCGCATGCGATGCCATCATACTAGGTCGGTAACAATAGGTGGCCACTGGCTGCGCCATGCGGTAGCCTGCTGGTAGGCGTAGGCGACCGCGAGGACCACAGGCTCGCCGAAGGCGGGGCCGACGACCTGCAGGCCAATGGGCAAGCGGTCCTGCGAGAAGCCGCAGGGGAGCGTCAGCGCGGGAATGCCGAACTGGTTGAACGGTGAAGTGTTGCTGCGCGGGCGGCGGTGGGTTTCATTTACTGTCTCCTTGATCAGGGGCGCGGGCTCACGCATGGTCGGCAGCAGCAGTACGTCCACTTCTTCGAACGTCTTGTGTATATCCCGGCGGCACTCGCGAAGACGCTGCAACGTTTCCACGTAGGCAACGGTCTCCACTTTCTTCAACTCGTGCATTTGGCGCTGGGACCACGGGTGGTAGAGTTCCGGGTTCTTGTCGAAGTAGGGCTTCTGGTAGTGGTAAAGTTCGACGTCGTACGAGCCATTCGGAACGCCGTGGAACAGTGGCAGTTTCACTTCCTTCACCTCGCGCACTTTGGTTTTCAAGAGTCCGATGGCCGCGTTCACGGCAGCAGCGACATCCGGGTGCAGGTTCTGGAAGAAGTATTCGCGGGGCACTCCGATGCGGAGGTTGGCGATGGGGGAATGCAGTGCCTGGCGATAGTCCGGTACTGGCTGGCGAAGAGTTATTGCGTCCAGAGGATCGAAGCCGGCAAGGACTTGGAGCAACGCGGCCGCGTCTTCTACGGTGCGCGTGATGGGACCGACTGTATCGAGCGAATAGGCGGAAGGCACAACGCCGCGCGTACTGACCCGGCCATAGGTTGTTTTGAAACCTACGACGCCGCAGAAAGCGCCGGGGATTCGGACGGAACCGCCGTCATCGCTGCCGACTGATCCGAAGCAGAGGCCAGCGGAGACAGCGGCGGCAGAACCGGCGGAAGAGCCTCCGGTGATGTGATCGAGGTTCCACGGGTTATGAACGGGGCCGAAGCAACCGGTGGTTCCGGTGCCTTCGAAGGCCATCTCATCGAGGTTCAGTTTGCCGAGAAAGACGGCGCCGGCGGCTTTCAGGCGGCGAGTGACTTCGGCGTCTTCCGCCGGCACGCGATCCTTGAAGACGCCCGCCGCGGCGGTTGTCCTGATGCCAGCAGTATCGATGTTGTCCTTGAGGGCGACGGGAATTCCATGGAGGGAGCTCACGACGCGACCAGCCTTCCGTTCACGGTCGGCGTGGCGAGCCTCTTGAAGAGCGGAATCCGGGGTCTTGGTGATGAAGGCGTTTAAGGGAGCATCGAGACGGCTGATGCGGGCGAGGCAGAGCCTGGTTAATTCTTCGGAGGAGATTTTGCCGGAAGCGAGGCTGGCAGCGGCCTCGGTGAGTGTCCAGCGCAAGGGGTCTGACGGCGTGGGCGCCGCAGCGGCTGCCGCGGCAGCGAATAAAGAGCGGCGGCTGAACGTGAGAGGCATCACGCGGTTCTAAGCCGCCACGGGACGCGCGCATGCACGCCGAGTTCGAGGGTTTTATTGTGGAATCCGGGGGCGAAGAGGTTGTCGTGTAGATCTAGAGTCGCCGATTCGATATCCCAGGCTGTACCGGACTCCCAGTCGAAGGTAAATATGGTTTTGGCGAAACCGCCAAACGGGCTACGGCCGATGACGTTGGGATGGAGGTACGGGAGTAGACGTTGCACGCGCGCGTTCTGAACGGCGGGCGTCGACTGTTGCGCGAGTTGGAAGCGGGCGTCGAGCACAGGGTGGGCGCCAAGAAGCGATTGCACGTGGAACGACTCGCGGCCTTTTCTCTCCACACGCGACCAGATCTTGGGATAACCGCTGGCCCGGCCTAAGAGCACGGGAAGGATCTTATTCAAGTAGCCAAGAAGAGGGTGGAGATAGGGTCCGGACTGCTCCGCATAAATCCCCGGAACGGCAGAAAAGGATTCACAGTAGTTGAGCAAGTTCATCTGGATGCTGCGGGGATGCGCATCTTCGACTGCGCCGATGGAAAGGACGAGCGGATATCCGGCATCGCCGGCGAGGTTTGGATCGAGATTTAATCCGGACGGCAGTTCACGGCGGAGGTCATCCAGAGGGCAATGGCAGAGGAATAGCGCGACTTCGTACCAACCCGTCCAGTCCTGCAGGCTCGAGAGCATGGTCAACAGCATACCTCATCCACGTCGATTGGACCACGCGGCGCATGTTATCCTAAGTTATTCCCCGGGAACACTCGTCATGGTAGTTCTGATAACCCTTCTTACTATCTTTGTGGGTATCTGGATCGACTCACTCGGACGTGGGTGGAGCAGAGGGGCCGCGGACGTTCTGGCGTGGGGCGTTTACGCTTGGCTTCTATGGCGGGCGGAGGAGGAGGAACGGGGGCAGTTACTCTGGTGCGTGGCCTTGGCGGCGGCAGGCGAATGCTTCCTGGGGTTCACTTGGGGTCTCTATCAGTACCGGCTGGGCAACCTGCCGCTGTTCATTCCACCCGGTCATGCGGTGGTATTTGCCTGTGGCCGGCGAATCAGCGGGTATGCTCCGTCGTGGATGGGGCCGGCGCTGGCGACGGTGCTGGGGGCGTGGTGCGCGGCTGGCGCGGCGAGCGGGCTAGATACGCAGTCTTTGGTGTGGTACCCGGTGTTTCTGGCGTGCTTTGTGTGGGGCGGCTCGCGGACGTTGTACACGACGATGTTCCTGTTGGCGTTTCTGGTGGAGGCGTTCGGAACGGGCTTGGGCGGGTGGCGCTACGTGGCTCGCGACCCCTGGTTCGGTCTCACCACTGTCACGCTGCCGCCCATCTGGACTGGAGCGTTCTACTGCATCCTGGACTTCATGATTCTGAACGCGCCAGCGTCGCCTGTGGGGCCGTTGAAATTCTGGAGTAACTTCCGGCCGAAGACACCGTATGTAGTTTCATGAACCGGCTTCTGCCCGACTTGCTGCAGGGTCTGCGCCAGTTGGGCTGCAATACGCTAGCAAGCGCGCGCGGGCCGGAGTAGAGTATAGGCAGAGGAGGCCCTAATGCTGACTCTCCCTGAAGAACTCGTCCTACTTGCCATTGATACCGAATCCGGAGCCGTCTCTTCCTGCGGTTCCCGTCTCTCCTATGCACTTGCCGGAGGCGTGCTGGCCGAACTGCTGCTGGGTGAGCACATCCGCATCAATGACAACCGGGTAGAAGCGGCCATTGTACCGGACCCGGGCTGTTTGGCCGCCGTTGCCTATGAACACATTCTGCGGGAGCCCGGGCGCTCCCTGAAGCACTGGGTGGAACGGTTTGCGGCGAAACTGCATATCCGCGAACAAGCGCTGGCTGCGTTGGGCGCGCGCGGAATCCTGCACGACGAAGACCGGCACTTCCTGATGTTTCACTACCATCGTTATCCGCTGGACCAGGTCCAAATTGGCGAAGAGTTGCGGCAACGGTTGCGTGGTGCGCTGTTGGTAAATGAGATCCCGCGGGATAAGGCCTTGGCCGCGCTGGCGGAGCCGTGCGGGTTGCTGCGGCGCGCGTTCGGCCATGATGAATGGCACGAGCATAAGAAGGCAGCGGCCGATATGGCGCGGTCTTGGCCGATTAGCGCCGCGGTGTTGAAAAGGGCGGAGGAGATGGACGCCGCAATCATAGCGGCTACGATGGGAATGTACGGCTAGGCAGGCGATTCAGCCACGATATCGAAAGCGAAAAGTAGCGTCCGGGGTCGCGGCATCCTACACTTCTTAGAAGTGACACTCGCAACTCTGAGCACGTGCCTGGGCCTCTTCCTGCCTGCCACACTCTGCGCGCAGACCGTTGTCGTGGTCCAGGAGGGACCGGGCAAAGTAGCCATCGTTTCCGCCCAGGATCCCTCGAACAGTAAACTGATCGATGTCGGCGCGAAACCACACGAGCTCGAATTGAGCCCCGACGGCCGCACCGCCTACGTCTCCAACTTTGGCCTCCTCGAAGCCAATCATAAAGTAGGCCAGCCCGGAACCACCATCTCCGTCATCGATATTGCGCGCGGCGTCGAGCGCACCCGCTACGCCCTTCCAACTGGCGCCATCGCTCCCCACGGCGTCAAACTCCGGCCCAACAAATTCCGCGAGCTCTTCACCAATAGCGAAGAGGGCCGCGAAGAGATGATCGTCTTCGACGCGGCGTCAGGAGCCGTTCGCCGCACCTACGCTCTGCCGCCCGGGGTCCACAACTTCCTCTTCAACCTCGACGGTTCTGCGCTCTTCGCCTTCACCATGAAAGGCGACCTGTTTCGCATCGACCCGGATACCGGCAAGGTCACCGCGCAAGGGACAGTACCCTCCCCGCGCGGCCTCGCGTGGACCGCGGGCGCCACGCAGCTACTCGTCTCCGGTAAAGGACAGCTTCTCTTCGTCGATCCTGCCACGCTGTCCATCGACCAGCGCTTCGTCAACCTCGGCGTCGGTCAGATCTTCTATCCCACCGCAACGTCGGACAGCCGTTGGATCCTCGCCCCAGCCGTCATAGACGGGGTACTTCTGGTAGTTGATGCCAAGACCGGCGCCGTAACTCACCGCATCGAAACCGGCAGTCCGCTCCTCGCGGCCCTCACCCCCGACGGCAAGCACGCCTGGATCTCCAACGTCTTCGTCCCCGCAGGAATGTTCGGCCCGGGCACAAAACAGCGCAGTGGAGGAGTCGTCGTCCTCGACTTAGAAACCTTCCAAACCACAGTTATCCCAGGAATCCCCGACACCAACGGTCTTGCCATCGCAACAATGCGCTAAAGGCGTAGAATGCCAGTGATGGTTACTCGCCGCGCGCTTCTCGCCTCCTCTGCCGCCGCCATGCTATCCGCCGCCACCAAGCCGTTCCCTAAAGGCTTCCTGTGGGGCGCGGCCACCGCCGGCCACCAGGTGGAAGGCAACAATTGGAACAGCGATACATGGCTGCTGGAACACCTACCGGGCAGCGGTTACGCCGAACCCTCCGGGGACGCCTGCGATCACTACCACCTTTACCCGCACGACATTCGCCTGCTCGCCAATCTCGGCTTCAACACCTATCGTTTCTCACTCGAATGGTCGCGCATCGAGCCGGAACAAGGCGCTTTCTCCCGTGCCGAACTGGAGCACTACCGCCGTGTCCTGGCAGCTTGCCGCGAAGCCGGCCTCACGGCGATGGTCACCTACAATCACTTCACGGTGCCCCGCTGGTTCGCCCTGCGCGGTGGTTGGGAGAAACCGGACGCCCCCGCGCTCTTCGCCAAATTCTGCGAGCGCGCCACGCGCAGCCTGGGCGACATGACCGGCTACGCCACCACACTGAATGAGCCTGATCTCACTGCCCTGCTCAGTTGGATCCGCCTGCCCAACGGACGGACCATCGGTCAGATGCTGGCTTCGGGGCTCCCTGCCATTCGCAAGCAACTCAACGCACCGGCCTTCTCCAGCTTCATCATGGCCGACAGCCGCGTTGTCATCCCCAACCTCGTCCGCGCCCACACCGAGGCGAGGGAAGCCATCAAATCGATTCGCCCCAATCTTCCCGTCGGCTACAGCCTCGCCATGTCCGACGACCAACCCGCGCCGTCAAACTCTCACGTCGAAGAGAAGCGCGCCGCCGTCTACGGGCCGTTTCTCGAGGCCGCTCGCAAGGACGATTTCTTCGGCGTCCAGACATACACTCGCGCCATTGTCGGCGACACCGATCAGCCCCCACCCAAAGGAGCCGAACTCACCCAGAGCGGTTATGAATTCTATCCCGAGGCCTTAGAGAACACCATCCGCTACGCCGCCCAGAAGACTGGAGTCCCGATCATAGTTACCGAAAACGGAGTCGCTGCGGATGATGACGACCGCCGCATCGAATACATCCGGCGCGCCCTCGCCGGAGTCCAGCGTTGCCTCGACGACAAAATCGATGTCCGCGGCTACATCCACTGGTCCTTAATGGACAACTTCGAATGGAACTCCGGCTTCGCCCCGAAATTCGGCCTCATCGCCGTAGACCGCGAAACCCAAAAGCGAACCGCCAAAGCCAGCGCCGTCTACCTCGGCACTATTGCCCAACGCAACGCGCTCTAATCTTTGCCGCACCCCCGTGGGAGCGAAGGGAAGATCGGAAAGTGAGTTTGAGGCAGGCAGGTACCGTACTGGAATTAATTCCGGAACATTTGGGAACTAAAATGGCGCATCCCGGTGTAGAATGGCCCCACGACTACCAAGCCCGGCAGCCCTGCGGGGTTGGAGCGCGAGAGGAGCCAGACATGCCAGCTTGTGCGAAATGCGGACAACAATCGAGCGACGGCAAGAGTTTCTGCGACCACTGCTGGTTCGCTTTCCGGCAGGTTACCGAGCTGGGCCAGATTCCTCCACCCAGGCCCGGAAAAAGCATCTCCAGCACCACAATCCTGCTGATGTATATCCTTGCCGGCTCAGTAGTTCTATTTGTGATTGTCGCAGCCCGCCGGTTCACCTAATTTCGGAGAGTGAAGATCGGCTCGCCGCGCTGCTCAGGTATGCGCCACGGGGTTTGCCGCTGGAAGCGCGCGTAGGATGCCGCACATCCGGTCTCCAGGGCAGTTGTTTGTCAGGCGCTGCGTGGCCGTTCGGCCGGCTCCGCCCCACGGTCCGCGACGGGGAACATTGACTTGATGATGTCCAGCAACTCAGCGGGTCGGATCGGTTTTGAGAGGTATCCGTCCATTCCCGCAGCGAGGCAACGATCGCGGTCCTCGGCCATCGCAAAGGCAGTCATCGCCACGATGGGAACGTGCCCCCCCTGCTTCAACTCGCGGACGCGGATTCTCCGGGTTGTTTCCAGTCCGTCCAACTCGGGCATCTGCACATCCATCAGGACGAGGTCGAAGCGCTCATTGTCCATCGCTTCCAGCGCGGCCCTGCCGTTACCGGCAATCATTACCGTGTGCCCGGCCTGTTGCAGCAGTTTGACGGCGATCTTCTGATTGACGACGTTGTCTTCGGCGAGGAGAACGCGAAGCGGCACACCGGTAGCGGCCATCCGAAGGGTGCGGCGGGTAACGGTTTGGGAGCAGCCCGATTTGACCGAAGCAGGCTTCAGCACTTCCGTTATCGCCTCCCGCAGTTCTGCACGGCCCACCGGTTTGGTCAAGTAACCGCCTATACCCAACTCACGGCAGCGGACGGAATCGCCAAGCTGACTCCCGGAAGTCAGCATGAGCATCGCCGTACCTGCCAGCTTGGGATTCTCTCTTACACATTCCGCCAGCGTGAAACCGTCGACGTCCGGCATATGGGCATCCGTCAGCAGTAGTGAGAACGGTTCGGCTGCATCCTGCGCCTGACTCAGAGAACCCAAGGCTTTGGTGGCGCTATCCACCGCAGTAGTGTGCATACCCCATTGGGTGAGCATGCGCTCCAACACGCGCCGGTTGATCCAGTTATCATCGACGATTAACGCTCGTATCCCCGTAAGGCTGACCAGATCCTTTGTCTCCGGCAGGATTGGCGTCGCCGACACTCCGAAAGTGCCCGTAAAGTGAAAAGTGCTTCCCTGCCCGACCTGACTTTTAACCCAAATGCGACCGTTCATCATCTGAACCAGGAGCGTGGAAATGGACAACCCGAGTCCAGTCCCGCCGAATTTCCGGGTGGTGGAGTTATCGGCCTGCGAAAAGGCTTTGAAGATGAGTTCCTGCTTTTCAAGAGGAATGCCGATTCCGGTGTCCGAGATCTCAAAATGCAGTGTGACGTGGTCCCCGGTTTGCGCTTCCTTCGCAATCCGAAGCACTACTTCACCCTTTGCGGTGAACTTAAGCGCGTTACCCACCAGGTTGACCACAACCTGTCGAAGCCGGATCGGATCGCCTAAGAGCGTCTCCGGCACGTCCGGGTCGAAATCGCAAATGAGCTCCACATCTTTGTCGCGAATCGACAGAGCGAGCAATTTGACGGTCTCCTCCATGCGGTCGCGCAGGTTGAACTCGATGATGTCAAGGTCGAGTTTACCGGCTTCGATCTTCGAAAAGTCCAGGATGTCGTTGATGATGGTCAACAGCGAATCGGCGGAGGCTTTCACCATTTCCAGACCCTCTCTCTGCTCCGAGGTCAACTCGGTCTCCAGGGTTAGGTCGGTCATACCCATGATTCCGTTCATAGGGGTGCGAATCTCATGGCTCATGTTGGCGAGGAATTCACTCTTGGCCCGGCTAGCTGCCTCCGCCACCTCTTTCGCTTTTCGCAGCTCTTCATCGGTGCGGCGGCGATCAGTGATATCGCGAAATCCCCACACGCATCCTACGCTCTGCCCCTTGACCCACTGGGGTTCGGAGTGGCGGTCGAAGACGCGGCCGTCCTTGAATTCCAGCACGTCGTCGCTCTTGGCCTCTGGATCGGCGTGAAGCTCCCGGAGTCTGGCGAGGAAGCCGATGGGTTCATTCAGCTGTTCAGCCATGGCCTGCACACGGGCGTCCTCGGACATTGCCAGAAAACTGTCTGCGGCGAGGCGCCACATTTGGAAGAACTTGCGATTACTTGCTACGATTCGCCCTTGCGAGTTCACGACAAGGACGCCGTCCGCGGTGGACTCCAGGGTGGCGCGAATGGTTGCGGTCCTTACCTCCACCCGGCGGTGGAGAATTGTCACCCACAGCGAAACCGCCAGAATAATACCACCGAGGACGGCTGCGAGCGCCATAATGCGTTCTGCCGTCCACCAGGAGGGACTCCTCACGACGGTAAGATCGGACGCGGAGCGGAGGAGAACGTGATAGGCCACCGGATGGCTGTATTCATCGGTCTCAATGGACCAGACTCCCGTTGCCTTCACCCAACTGCCATCACGAATGGAACGAATGGAATTCGTGACCTCACGGCCTTCGAGTCGAGCGGTAAAGCTGCCGCTGCCGTGCTGCAGGGCCAAAACGTGATACTCGAGGCGCTCGGACTGGCCCAGTACGCGTCCGGCGATGGTGACTTGCTCGGCATCATGATCGCCGGAGAAGGCCGATTCGGCGGTGAGCTCGATGGGACGCGGTATGTGACTGGCCCCGATTCTTCGAATTTTCGTGTCGAGCAGCACCGGTGAGTAGTTGCCCACTTTTACGAAGCCGACGACGTCGACGAGATCGCCAGTGTTCCAGTGTTCGCCTTCAATGCCTTCGACAAGGGCCCCGCCCGTCTCGTCCTGGATGAAGTACCACGATCCGCGCTGAACCATCGTCACGGTTGCCCGCACATGCAAGCGGTGGCCAGATGCTCGTGTCGGGCTGAACTGCATCAAGGTGTTGATGGGCAGCACGGGAAGGGCGAATGGGTCGCCGGGCGCCGTATTATGGACCGTAACCTGATTGAGCGAAGGAACAAACAGCTGGACGCCGATGAGTTGCCGACGGTCGTTAAAAAGTGTGCCACACGCGCCACGCAGGGTGACGGAGGAATCCACGAGATAACTGTAATCGACATTGGGTTGAAAATCTCGGATACGAGCCTTGAAACTCGAATTGCCGGACGCGACTCCAAGCACCAACTGTGCTGGACCAGTAACCATTTCGGGCGGCAATTGACGCTCAAGCGCCACCGAGTGCACTATCCCCTTGACCTCGATCCACTGGCTGTCTTCCAAGCCCGTCAAAAGATCCTCAACCGTCCGGGTGGGACTGGGCGGCAGCCGGCCTTCCCCGATAATACGGATGGTCGGTTGGTTGATTGTGGGGGCGAAGTCTCCGTCGGACGAGATACCGTCCACTTCAACGGCGCTGCCGGCTTTGAGGCCCCTGTCAGAGCTATGGTTGGCGACAAAGATACCGCCCGTCTGATCCTGCAAAAACGTGACTCCATACTCAGGCGCGCTGTAGGTGATGACACCCTTCAAATGGATGGGATAGTTGTGCCGAGCCTCTTCGACGGACAACGTCCGCACTTGGACGACAGTGGTCAGGACCCGTGATGGATGGGCGCTGGGCTGCTGGCCCCAACCTGTGCCCAGAGAAAGTGAGAGTACCCCGACAATTGTCAGGACGAAGCCCGTTATTGAACGGTGGGAAATTGCCGCGGCCGGATCAATTCGACACGCTTCAGCGCATTCGAAAATTGCTTCGCTCGTCACGTTAGTGCTAGATACTCGGTGGACGATAAGCCGGGCAAGCAGGACCCAGCGCTCGCAGACGTCCGATCGACCATATCCTTTCCTCTTGCAATCCATCCTCCATTCCCTACATGCGTGGCTTTCGGTTGTGACTGTCCCCGTTTGTAGACACTCGGGCGTCTGAATAGACAACTCCCCCGCCTCCCCGAGGAACTTCGCTTTGTAGCCGATGTTTGAATGGGGGTATTGATTTCATGGGCGATGCCTGCAGCCAGTTGGCCGATGGATTCCAATTTCTGCACCTGGGCCAGCTGGTCGCAGCCGGTGTTCGGTGATATCGCGGAACACACAGACCGCCGCTCGACACTACCTGTTGTATTGGTGCTTGGACTGATCACTATGTCACACAACATGGGGATCACATTGCTGTTCCGCAAACTAGCTTGGTAAGCCCCAACACCGCCGATGGAGAACGCTCTCGTGGTCATTCAAGCCCAGCAACTTTCTGCCGATCGCAGCATAGGTGTGCGGCGTGATCCGGAGTCCTGATGGGACTTATAGTACCACGCTCAGACTGCCGGTTTGCGATGAAACCGTAACCGGATTAAGGCGCCGTCCGGCTACCGCTTTGGTAGATATCGTGAATCCGGATCAGCCCGAAGCAAGTTACCTCATCCGGACCTGACACCGGCAACACTGAGATCGGCGATGGCCGGTCTTCCATCAATTGCAGGGCATCCCGGAGGGCGGCATCCGGACTGACCGTAACGGGGCGGCCTGTCATAATGTCGGCCGCCCGCAGAGGGCGGATATCGTCGTGGTTGAAGAGCGCTCGCCGCAGATCTCCGTCGGTCACCAGTCCCACCAACCGGCGGGCGTTGTCCACAATGCACGCCGCTCCTAACGGCTTGCGGGTCATTGCCACGATCAGATCTTTAACCGAGTCTCCGGGACTGGCCCATGCCACGGCGTCGCCCGTGTGCATGACGTCCTTCACTCGCAACGCCAAGTTTCGTCCAAGCTGCCCGCTAGGGTGGCGCAGGCTGAACTCATGAGGCGCGAAGTTCTTGGCGGTCATCAGGCCGATCGCCAGAGCGTCGCCCAGGGCGAGCGCAGCCAGAGCACTGGCCGTCGGCAGGAGGTTGTGCGGATCCGATTCGCGGCGCACTGTCGCGTCCAGCACCTCGTCCATAAGCCCGGCGAGGGGCGATTCCACATTCCCGAGAATCCCGATCAGCGAAAGCTTCGATTGACGCAGGATGGGCGCCAGGCGCAGCAGTTCGGCCGTGGTGCCGCTCTTGGATAGCAGTATTGCCGTATCGCCCTCGCCACAAAGCCCGAGATCACCATGCAGGGCTTCCACCGGATGCAGGAAAGTGGCGGGCGTGCCGATGCTGCAAAAGGTGGCGGCGATCTTTCTGGCAATGTGACCGGACTTGCCTACTCCGGTTACCACTACCCGCCCGCTGCCCGATAGCAGCAGACTGATCGCTCGAACAAACTCGTCATGGACGCCTGCCGCGGCGGCGGAGAGCGCTTCGGCGCTGATCGCGATGCTGTCCCGCACGGCTCGGAGCAGCGAATCTGAGGTGGACATCGTTCCTAGCAGCGGAGTATAGCTCATCCCGGCCCGCACCACGGTCGGTAGCCGTTACATTAAAATCGGGCCTACCTTATTAATGAGAGCCTTACCGGTGAAACGGGTTGGGCGTTCAGGCGTCACAATGAGACAGCATGGCTACTCCTGTGGACCGCAAGCTCAGTGGGCAGGCGATCATCGGCGAGTTACTCCGGAACATGGAACTGGGGCAGTTCGACCTCGCTTACACCGTGCTTCTGCCCTGTGTCTTCACTGTATATTTGAACCCGGACGACTACGCGCATCTAAACGGCGTGTTCGAGTTGATCTCCCACGACGCGCAGCGAGCCTTGCGCGCTCGCGTCTCACAACTCAATCAAAAGCCATCGGTTTTAACTCGCTGGCGGAAGTCCCCCAAGGAACATCGGATCGCCTGCCGGGACTGGGTAGTCGAATTCCTCCCGGATTCGGAAGTCCCGCGCGGCGACATCGAAATCCACTCAGAGCTGAATGAGACAGCCCAACCGGGCTACCGCGGCACTAAGACTACCTTGATGGACCGCGAACCATCGGTAACATCACAGAGGCAGGCTGCCGCCATCACCAGAGGAACCGACACACGCCGTTCCGCGGACCGGGTTTATGCCGAAATCCGCTATGAAGACGACTCCGGCCCACAGCTTTACCTGATGACGCAGAATGAGATTCGCGTCGGCCGCGGCGGCGACGACCAGCCGATGGATCTCGCGCTTTACACCAACGACGAGGTATCCCGGTCGCATATGGTGCTGCGCCGCGATCCGGCCACGGGTGTATTCTCCATCGTCGACCAAAGCACGAATGGCACGTGGCTGGATGGGAGGCGCCTCAAATCAGGCATCGAGGAGTTAGTACCCGATCACGCCCAAATCACCGTCGCCGAAGTGCTGACACTCGCATTTGAAGTACGGCGATGAGACTCCTTTACGGCGCGCACATACCCTTCGTCGCACTCTTCCTGATGGTTGTAGTGGGTGTAGTGTGGTCCAACTGGAAGGGGCGCCGGCCATGAAGACCGCCCAGGCTGTCAGAGCCGGCATCGCTACGGACAGGGGACTGGAACGGGAGAACAACGAGGACCGCGTCTGGGTGGACCAGTCGCTGGGCATCTACCTTGTGGTGGACGGAATCGGCGGCCAGGCGGCCGGGGAGAAAGCGGCAGAAGCCGCCGCCCACGCCATTGCGGAGGTATTGGGAACCGAGGAAGGCGATCCGGCCGACCGGGTACGACAGGCCATTGCCGCTGCCAACAACGAAATTTTTCACCTCGCGCAGCAGAACGAGGAGTGGCGGGGTATGGCCTGTGTGCTGACTCTCGTCTTGGCTCACGGCGACCGGATTACGGTGGGACACGTCGGCGATACGCGGCTCTACCTGGCGTGGGATGGCAAGCTGCGCAAGCTGACGCCAGACCACGCGCCCGTGGGGGAGCAGGAGGACCTGGGCGAGTTGACCGAAGAGGAGGCGATGCGGCACCCTCGCCGCAACGAAGTGTTTCGCGATGTCGGCTCGCGCCTGCGCCAGGCAGACGAAGAGGACTTCATCGAAGTCCGGAGCTTCCCGTTTCGCGACGATGCGGCTTTCCTTCTTTGCAGCGATGGCCTCAGCGATGCCGTGACCGCATCGGGAATCAGCGCAATCGTTGAGACCTACGACGGCAACCCGGAAGACGTCGCCCGGCGGTTGGTGGATGCGGCCAACCACGCGGGTGGTAGGGACAACGTCAGCGTTGTGTTTGTGGCCGGTCCCGAGTTCTCCGGCATTGATTCCCCGACGATGCAGGAGGCGCGCTCACGTCATGCCATCACGCGACCCCGTCCGGGCATGCGACGGTGGCGTGCGTGGGCAGAACGCGGGCTGTGGTTGCTGGCAGGCGTAGTGATTGGCGCGCTGATTTGGGAAGGTACAGGACGAGTAATCCAACAACCCGCGGCCACTCCACCCGCTCTCGATGCAGCCGATCCACATGCGATTCAGAAGGCGATGTCAATTGCCAAAGCGGGGGAGACCGTGATGGTGCCAGCGGGACAGTTCCTTGGACCGGTGGAGCTGAAGGACGGCGTTACTCTTCTGAGCGCCACCCCGCGCGGGGCGACAATCCGTGTTGACCCGCTGGCAAGCCCGACGGGCGCCACCGCCGCCGTCATCGCGCGCGGGTTGAAGTCAGGCAGGTTCGGCGGGTTCCGCATCGTTGGAGATGCCACATCTCCGCTCGCGCTTGGTGTGCTGGCACAAAGCTCCAGCCTGGAGATCGACGATTTGGAAATCTCAGGCGCCACCGATTGCGGCGTACGGATGGAAGGCTCCTCGGGCGGCGTGCTCCGCTCCAGTTATATCCACGACAACGCCGGCTGTGGCGTGTGGATTGGCGGGGAGAGCGTTCCGCGTCTTACGGGAAACCGGATCTCGGCGAATGGCACAGGCAAGGACGCGCTGCGGGCCGGAATTGAAATTCATATACCCTCCCAGCCATTGCTTGAGAACAACATCATTCGCGGCAATGGCCTCGCCGGCTTCGGGGATGTCCCGGCGGCCGTTGCGAGCGAGATCCGAAGCAGGAACGTCACTGACGAGGCAAAGTTGCCGGAGTAATGACTGTGGTCCAACTCGAACGCTTTGGCAAATACGAAATCATACGCAAGCTCGGGCGGAGCATGACCGACGTGTACCTTGCGCTCGACACCAGTCTGAACCGGCGTGCTGTTTTGAAGCTGGTGGAGCACTCGAAGGATGCCTACACCCAGCTTGTCATCGAAGCGGAGCGGCGCGGCGCGCAAATCCAGAAGCAGTTGCATGAGGCCGATCCACGCATTCTCGAAGTCTATGATTTCGGCGAAGAGGACGGTTGCTTCTTTGTGGCGATGGAATACTTCGACGGGAAGAACATCGCTGAGCTGCTGCAGAAAGAGCGGCGGTTCGACGCGCGGAAAGCGGCGGCGTACGCGGCGGAAGCATGCAGTCAGCTCGGCCGCTTGCATGCGTTCGTCGTCTCTGAGGCGGACGGGCAGCGCCGTGCCGTTGTACACGGCGACATCAAACCGTCGAACATCCAAGTGGGGCCAAATGGCGAGATCCGCCTGCTTGACTTCGGCATCGCCAAGGTCATCACTTACACTCACAACCTGACTCACCATAATCTCGGCAGCCCCACTTACTGCTCTCCGGAGCGGTTGGCACGGGCGCAAGTGGACGCGCAGTCGGATATCTGGGCGATGGGCGTCAGCTTGTATGAGATGGTGGCGGGGGCGCCGCCCTATCAGGCTCAGAACACGCGCAGGCTAGAGAATCTGATTCAATCGCGGCGCTCCCCGCGCGCTCTTCCCGACACCTGTCCCATCCCTCTGCGCGCGATTATCTCCAAGGCTCTAGCGGCCGATCTGGACCGGCGATATGCCAGCGCGTTGGCGTTTGAAGCCGACCTGCGTGCGTTTCTGGACGGCCGGCCCACCGTCGCCGAGGGCGCGCCGGCGTGGGAGGCCAACGAGACCATTCGAAAGTCGCCCCTGGAGGCGGCGGTCTTGCGCAAGGCAATCGACCGCCTTGGGGAGATCAAACCGCGCAATCCATTCCATTCCCTGCGTCTGGGCGGTGCCGGTGTGCTGTGGGCGCTGCTTGCCGGACTGGTCATTGGCGCGCTGATCCTGATGCCCGCCCTCTATCTCTATCGCTTCCACGAAGCCAGCCGGCCGCTTAGAGACACGGCGGATTACACAAGCCGAAGCGGGCCAGAGATAGAGGCTAGTTGGAACCTTTACGCGCATCTGGTGCGGCAATACAATTACCTGGGCCGTTTCAGTCCGGCCTCTTCGCTCACTCCCGTAATGAGGGCGCGCCTGCTGGCGACGGCAGACGAGGTGATTGACGGTTACCGCAACAGCTCCAACCCTTCTCTTCGCGATTTCCATTGGAACAAGGCCCGCCAGTGCCTGGCCCACGTGTTGCAAATTACTCCTGGCGATCGCGAGGCACGCGCCAAGCTTGCGCTATCCGACGGCTACCTGAACCTGATTCAGAATCCGAAACTGCCGAAGGCAGCCGGTAGTGAAGCGAGCTTCCGCCTGGCCGCCTCGCTGTTGCCGCGATCGCCGGATCCGCACCTTGGCCTGGCCTACCTGTACACCTACACGTTTCGCAGCGTGGGCCGGGCGTTGGGAGAGTTTGCGGATGCGGAGCGGTGGGGGTATCGAAGCGGGCCACGGGAACAAGAACAGAAAGGCGACGGCTACCTGTTCCGCGCGCAGTATGCGTTGCGCCAGGCACAGCGCGCAGTGAAGGGCTCCAAAGACGAAGAGCAGCGGTGGCTACGCCAGGCGCGCGCCGATATCGAACGCGCGCGGAATCTATACGAGCCGCTGTCCGGATTCTCCGCCGTCAACGTTAGCTTGGAGCAATTGGACCGCGATAGCGGCACGCAACAGCAACTGCAAGAAGCGCTGACCAAGGCAATGCAGAAGGCGAAACCGGCTGTCCGCCGCAAGCAGTACCGGAGCAGCACCGTATGGCGGTGAGCCGGAGTTGGGAACGCGAGGCCGCCGCCCTGCGCGCAGAGGAAACGGCAACGCCTCCCGAACGCCGTCGCGAGTTCGTGTGGCTTGCCGCCGCTTCTCTGATGGTGGTTAGCGGATTGGCGCTGGTTGCCATTGCAAAGACGCAAGAGTTCGCCGATGCCGCCGTCCAGCTCGAAGATAGAGAACTGCTGAACGTGAACGCCGTCGCCACCAAAGAGGAGTTACTCCCGTTCCTCCAGAGCTTCTCCAACCAGGCAGAGCGGGACCTAGCGGCCGACCGGGTCTTCGACTACTTACAGTCCCATCGCCCATTGCCGAACATCGGCGCGTTGGGCCGCCTCCGCGTCAGCCAGACTGAAATAGAAGGCGATGCGCGCTGGAGCCGGATGCGTGCGGAACTGAAGCGGCGAGAGGAGCGCAGCAAGACCGGCGCGGAAGTGCGTGTCCCACTGCTCAGCCTGGCCGCGATTAAGCCGCACCTGGTGGTGAGAACGCCGCGTGATTTCTGGCAGGAGTACCTGCTGTGGACGCTTGCCTATCTGGCGTCGTTCTGGCTGGTTCACTTCGCTTGGAGGTGGCGCCGATTTCGCGGTGATGCCGGTATCCTCCCCGCGTTGCACTTACTCGCGGGAATCGGCCTTTGCCTCGCAGTAAGTCTGCGCGACCCTCTCCGCGATACTCTGGATTTTCGTAAGTTCTCCTGGGGTGTGGCACTAGGCGTTTGCCTGTTGCTGCTTCCGCTGCTGCGAGTGTTTCACTATCAGCGTTTCTCGCGCTGGATCTATACACCGCTGCTGGCGGGCTTCGCCCTGTTTGTCGCTCTTCTGCTGTTTGGCTCGGGTCCCACGGGCAGCGATGCGCGCGTGAACCTCGGCCCCTTCCAACCCGTTGAGGCGATCAAGCTTCTGGTCGTGTTCTTCATGGCCGGATACTTCGCGAAGAGATGGGAGTGGCTGCGGGAGCTTCGCGAGAAGAAACTCATTCCCCGCCAGTTGCGCTGGCTGGAGATCCCCCGAGTGACGGAAGTTCTGCCGGTGATGTGTGCCGTGGGCGGCGCACTGCTGCTCTTCTTCGTTCTGAAGGATTTGGGTCCGGCGCTGGTGACGGGCTTCCTGTTCCTGACTATGTTCGCCATCGCCAGAAAGCGCGCCGGTCTGGCGCTGCTAGGCATCGCGCTGCTGGTGGGCGGGGTCACTGTGGGCTACCAACTCGGCAAGCCGCAAACCGTGGTGCAGAGGGTTTCCATCTGGATGGCGCCGTGGGATAACGATGTGCGCGGCGGCGATCAACTCGCCCATGCGCTGTGGGCCTTTGCCACCGGCGGCGTTTGGGGTTCCGGGCCGGGATGGGGCGATCCAGGCCTGATCCCAGCGGGCCACACCGATCTGGTTCTGCCGGCGATCGCCGAAGAGTGGGGCTT
>JBDTMC010000005.1:0-45425 GCA_039934475.1 Bryobacteraceae bacterium
ATCCCCCCTGCTCAGAGAATATGAACGGGATCAAGTCATCCAGCTTGGGGAATTTCTGGGTAACGGCACAATCAACGCCAGCGATCTCTTTGAAGGGATCGCGTAATCGCCGCTCACTCGGCATTGTCTTCTTACGCGGCATAGAGAACCTACTGACGTAGGATCGACCCTTTCTACGCGGCCAGCCGGGACCATTTCGGGGAATTTTGTACGCTAAGCCCGGTGACCGGCTAACCACGACGGCGGCGGACTCTGCGCCGTCATTCAGTCCTCGACAAAACGATAGCTGGCGTGGCTATCGTAATCAATGCCGTGCTTTTTCTTCAGTTCTTGGATATAGCGTAGGGTCGTTTTCGTATGCGGTCCGACACCCTCATTGGTATGCAGCAAAATCTCCTCCAGGCAGCTGTCTACACTCATGCGCTTGTGCTTGGCCAAGTCTTGGAGTAGTGCCGCGAGACGCTTCTCCAGACGCACCGGCACATCGACCCGTTCGATTCTAATGGGCGGGCCGGCATTCAACAAGTGTTGTCCAAACACGAGGTAATACCCATACAGATCGAGGATGGTGTAGTCGCGAATGGCATACGGTCTGTTATCGATCGCCTGCGCAATTTCAACACCATTAGCGCGGTGGAACTCATAAAGCTGGTCCACGTCGCCGACAAGAAAATAAGCTGCGCCAATCTCGGCGTTCGGAGAGGGAGTGCCTTTTGCCAAAAACAGCTGGACACTTCCGAGGTTCACGCCAGCGAAGGTCGGCGGGGAGCCCCAGGTGAACGCCTGCTGGAAGCCGAGCTTCTGCGTATAGAATTCGATGGCGGTCGGAATGTCAGTAACCGCCAAGCCGGCGTGCATTTGCTCGCATTCGATTAACGGCAGGGCTGGGCTCGACACAATACATACTCCTTCCTTGCCGCGTGATCCGGGACGGGGAATGTTCCTTCGTTGCACGCCCATCACGCGCTGGCTCTTACGATTGATCTTAACAATTCGAAGTCTGCCCACCGCCGCCGGCGATTGCTCGTGGGAATGCGTAGCATCTCAAAAACCTCCATTGTCGAGACGGCAGCATCCATCCAGTCCGCGTCCGCCGGAACAACCCAAAATCTCGTCTGGAATTCCAGGCAGTGAGTACACAGTTACACATATACTGTGTTTATGAAAAACATCACGCTCAGCGTGGAGGAAGAGATCCTCGCCGCCGTTCGCCGCTATACCGCCGAGCACAATACCACCGTCAACGCTCTCGTTCGTGAGTACCTCACCAACCTCGCCAGCCACCACGACCGGGCCCGCCGCGCCCGCGCCCGTTTGCGCCAATTGAGTAAACAGTCGCAGGGCCAGCTCGGCGACAAAACCTGGACCCGCGAAGATCTCCATGAACGCTAAGGTCTTTTTGGATACCAACGTTCTGGTATACGCCGCCATCGGAACAGGCAAGGACGAATTCAAACGGCGCCGGGCCCTGGAACTCATCGATGGCGAAGAGTTTGGAACATCAGCTCAGGTCCTGCAGGAATTCTTCGTCACAGTGGTGAAGAAGGCTACCCAACCCCTGACTCCCGCCCAGGCTTTGGCCTGGATCGAGCAATTCGCGGTATTTGCCTGTCAACCCATAGACCACCAACTGGTCCAGATTGCCATCGAACAGTCCCAGCGCCACCGCATCTCTTATTGGGACGCAGCCATCCTCGCTGCGGCGGATTCTCTCGGATGTCACACGCTGTACTCGGAAGACCTTAACGATGGACAGCAATTCTGCCGCGTGCGCGTCATCAATCCGTTCTCTTCCCTCGCCCCGCTGCGCTAGGTTGGAACCCCGGCAGTGACAAGGGGAGAAGACACGATTCGGGCCGTGTTCTGTTCCACTTCAGCCTCAGTTTGGCAACTCATTGAATCCACGCCGCCTCAAGATCAGGGGCACACACTTTACCATGCGATCTTCAGCGTTTGCCCCTGTCCCGCCCTTATGCTAAGAACAGAAGGCCATGAACGACACGCCAATCACAGCCCGCAAGTATACCGACTTCGACGAGATGAAGGCGGACGAGTATCGCTATTGGCAAAGTCGGCCCGCGCAGGAACGCTTCGACGCGGTCGATGAAATGATCGAGACGGCTTATGCGCTTAAGGGATGGGAGATCGAGCCTGATGTTCCAAGACTACAAAGACCTTTTGTCCGCCTTCCAGTCCCGTGGCGTTAAATACCTCATTGTGGGCGGCTTTGCCGTGATCTATCACGCGCAGCCTCGCTTTACAAAGGACATTGACCTGTTCATACAGGCGGACCCTGAAAACGCTAAGGCGACCTATGCCGCGCTTGCAGATTTCGGCGCACCGCTCCAAGGCATCACCCCGGAAGACTTGACCGACCGCAACAGCTTTTTTCGGTTCGGGCGTGAGCCGAGATGCTTCGATATTCTCCCCGCTATTCCGGGCGTCGATTTTGACGCCGCATGGGAACGGCGCGTCGAATCCGTCGTCGATGCGACAACTGGCCTGAGGGCGAAGTTCATTTCCGCTGACGACCTCATAGCGTCCAAATTGGCGTCAGGCCGGACCCGCGACCTTGCCGACGTTGAGGACATCCGCCAGGCAATCGAGAGCCAACGGCAAGCGGCAAAAACAAAGCCCCCGGAACCCGCACCAGGCGGACCTGGCCGGTAGTCATTTCGCGAGGCGCTCAGTTCCTCGCAATCACTTTCAGCACCGCCGCATCGACGCGATTCCAATGAGGTTCTCGCCGTCGTCCGCTCGGTTCCCACGCCGTCTTGTCCGAAAAGACCTCCCCGCCAGGCAGCGCCACGGCCCCATCCGGGCCGTTCACTAGGATTCCAGATCCCGGGGACAACTCGACCCACCAAACGCCGCGCGGACACCGCAATTTAAGCGATAAAGCGTGATAGCACTCGATTAGTCTAAGGTGATGGACGAAAACTTCTTCCTGCCAGGACGCGATGGCGAACTAGCCTCAGGTGTCAACCTCTGGCTGAAGGGAATTGTTTTCACGAAAAGGCCAGATCTGCCAGTCGAACCCGGTTACCGCGTCTCAGCCGCGTTTAAGGGAAGCGGACGACAAACGGACGATAGCTTTCGTCGTCTTTACCAACAACTATGGACAGCAATACGGGCCGCGTGCGCGTCCTTAATCCGTTCTCTTCCCTCGCCCCGTGAGATTTCCCCCTCCACCAACCCACTCCCTACAGCGAGTGCCCCAGATCTCCACAACCCGCTTCGGCCTCATCGACTACCCTGACGACGCCGTCATCCACTTCCCCACCGGCATCCCCGCCTTCGAAACAGAAACCCGCTTCCTCGCCATCGAGCGCCCGGACTCCAACCCGTTCATTTTCCTCCAGAGCGTCGCTCACCCCTCGCTCTGCTTCGTCACTCTCCCCGTCCAGGTCATCGATTCTGCCTACCGTCTCGCGCTTTCTCCGGAAGACCTTGCCGCCCTCGGCCTGGCCGAAGATCGCCAGCCCGAAATCGCCGGCTCGCTCGCCTGCCTCACCATCCTGTCGTTCCCCGAAACGGATGGCCCCACTGCCAATCTCATGGCGCCGGTCGTCATCCGCCGCGACACCCGGATCGGCCTCCAGGCTGTCCAAATCGACGGTGTCTACTCCCACCGTCACCCCCTATTCACCCTCACCGAGGTGTCCGCATGCTCGTAATCACCCGGCGCGCCGGCGAAGGCATCCTCATCGGTGAGGACATCGAACTGCAAGTCATCGAACTCTCCCACTCCCGCGTCAAACTCGGCATCGCCGCCCCCCGCCGCTTCCACATCCTGCGCATGGAAATCCACATCGCCGCCGAAGAAAACCGCACCGCCAGCCGCGCCCTCCCCTTCGATCCCCTCCCCGCCCTCCTCGAACGCCTCCGCGCCACCGGCGACCCCGCCACCCATCCCACAACATAACGAGCTGGCGCGGTGTTGCTCCGTGGGCGCTGAGAGCGAAGACATCGTCGGACTTCGTCTAACTGGAACCTCGGCATTAATGTTCGCCGCTATAACCGCGAAACCAACGATATTTCCCGAACGCCCTCAACCACTTAGCCAAACCACCGGAACAAAACCCGCTTCCACCATGCTCTACTACCCTCGGCAGAGCAGACCTCCGCTCGTTCTCTGACTACAAGATAGTTGCTCTCCGACCCTCGTCGATGCGTTCGGCAGGAGTGCTCACAGTTCTTTGACAATTTGTCACCAGCTTCGCCCCGCGGGATGGCTCCGCCCGGCCAGCGATTTCCCGTTGAAATGTTTCAACACTTTCAACACCGGCTAAAACTTAAGAAAACCTACAACTCATTTATACACAGAAGGTTATAACGAGTTCGGCTAAACTTCTTTCAACACTTCAACACGAGTTTTGGTTGAGACCGTACCTCTTCAATCAGACTCTCTCCACCCTCGCCGATAAGCCATTTGGGTACCCGTGGACCTCAAACCACCGCGGGACCGGGAATGGATTCCCGGCGAACTTTCTAGGAGAGAAACCATGTCTTTTAGTATCAACACCAACATCGCCTCATTGCAGGCCCAGGAAAACCTGCGCTTGAGCACCGATTTCCAGGCGAAAACCATTAACCGCGTCACCTCAGGGAAGCGCATCGTGAATTCGGGCGACGACGCTGCCGGTCTTGCCATTGCCAATGGCTATCGCTCCGACATCAGCGTCCTCTCACAGGGCATCCGCAATGCCAATGACGGTATCAGCCAGCTCCAGATCATCGACGGCGGCATGAACAACATCTCCCAGTTGCTCGACCGCGCTCGCACTCTGGCCACACAGTCCGCTTCGGGAAGCTTTACCGGCGACCGCAACGTGTTGAACGACGAGTTCAAGAGTGTAGTGTCCGAAATCGATCGCCAGTCTCAGGCCGTAGGCTTGAATACCGGCGGAACATTCGCCAGAAGCCTTTCCGTCTTCCTCGGCGGCGGCAAAGGCATTAACGCTGCCTCCGTTCAGACCAACAGCACGGTCACCGTCGATCTGACGAAGGCTACCGTAGACGCCAACAGCCTCGGCCTCAAAGGCGTCCAGGCCCTAGGTACCGCCGATCTCAGCGGCAAGACCGCCGCTACTACGGTCACGGCAATCCTGGGTGATGTCTCCAATCAGGCCTCGCTCGCCCAGGCGAACTATACCGATTTCTATATCACTGGCCCCGGTTTCAATGGCACAGGCGCCAATACGGCGATCCGCGTGAACGTCAACACCAGCGGCGTCTCCAGTGCGGCCGATCTTACCAACGCCATCAATAGCGCCATCGACAGCGCCGGCAACAGCACCACCCAACAGGCTACCGCTTTTAAGAATGCCGGCATCCGCGCCATCACGGTCGTCGACCCGGCCACCGGCAAGCAGACCCTCACCTTCAGTTCCTCCACCTCCGCCTTCCAAGTGCGCGGTGGCGATCTTATCTCCAACGCCCTCATGGGCGAGGTGACCGGCAGCGTCGGCAATTCCGACTTCAGTCAGGTTGCCTACACCAGTGACATCAGCGCCGCTTCCAGTACCGGTGTTACGGTTACCCTAAACGGAGCCAATACCAATCTTACGGTTGCCGGAGCCACTTCCCTCGCCGCCCTCGCTGTCAACGTGAATTCGTCGCTCTCTACCGGAGGGTTGACCGATCTGTATGCCGTCGTTGATGGCTCCAACGTTAACGTCTTCAGCCGTTCCGGCCAGAGCTTCTCGCTCGACGTCACCGCCGGCGGCAACCTCGCCACAGCCACCGGAGCCACCGCCTCCAGCGTCGTTGCTGACAGCTGGTTCAATTCCAAGGGTGACTACACTATCGATAACGTTGGTACGCCATTTGACTTTACCGGTCTGAGCGGTACCAACCAGCAAACAGTTGGCATCACCGCTACCGATGCCCAGGGCGCCATCCACTCTAAGACCATCCAGCTCAATGCCACCAATGGAGCCACCATCGATCTGGCCCTCAAGACCATCAACGATACGCTGCTTGCCTCCAACGACACCACGCTGCAGAACGTCCTCGCGGTAAAGGACTCCCACGGCTCCACCACAGGTGTTCGTTTCTCCAGTACGCTCTCCAGCTTCAACGTTTCGCTCGGCACCGAAGTAACCGCTAACCAGGGCATCGGAGGCGTTGCGCAACAGGGCTCCGTGTATTCCGCCGCCCAGGATGGCGCCGCCGTCACCGCCGACATCAGCACCCAGCAAGGTGCACTCGATGCCGTCGCCGCTCTCGGTAAAGCCGTCTCCGCACTCGGCACCGCCCAAGCCGTCGTCGGTAAAGGCCAGAACAACTTCAACTACGCCGTCAACCTAGCCCAAAGCCAGTTGTCGAACCTCGCGGCCGCCGAAAGCCGCATCCGCGACGCCGACCTGGCCTCCGAGGCCGCGAACCTGACCAAAGCATCCACCTCCATCCAGGCCGGCATCGCCGCCCTGGCTCAGGCCAATTCCGCACCGCAGGCTGTCCTTACCCTGCTCCGCGGTTAGTAACCTTACGTAATAACTCCTAACCGTTTGCGCGGATGGATAGGGTTGATCCCCTATCTGTCCGCGTAACTCTTCTGTATCTCTCCTGTTCCGCCGATGGAGCGGCCATGTGGGCTGAAACAGCTTCCATGCTGGCGGCCACTCGCGTTGCTCCCCGAATTCGGCGCAACGCGGCCGGGAAAGGATTCCCGGAGGAACTTCTAGGAGAGAAGCATGTCTTTTAGCATCAACACCAACATCGCCTCCCTGCAGGCCCAGGAAAACCTGCGCATGAGCACCGACTTCCAGGCGAAAACCATTAACCGCGTGACTTCCGGCCTGCGTATTGTCAATTCCGGCGACGATGCCGCCGGTCTGGCCATCGCCAATGGGTATCGTTCCGACATTAGCGTCCTCACACAGGGAGTCCGCAATGCCAACGATGGGATCAGCCTCCTCCAGATCATCGACGGCGGCATGAATAACATCTCCCAACTGCTGGACCGCGCCCGCACCCTCGCCACCCAATCGGCCTCCGGTACCTTCACCGGCGACCGCAATGTCTTGAACGACGAATTTAAGAGTGTGGTTGCCGAAATCGACCGCCAGTCTCAGGTCATCGGACTGAACACCGGCGGCTCCTATGCCCGTAACCTCTCGGTCTTCGTCGGCGGTGGCAAAGGCATCTCCGACGCCGCCATCCAAACCAACGGCACCCTCACCATAGACCTCTCCGGTTCCACCGTAGACGCCAACAGCCTCGGCCTCAAAGGCGTGCAAGCGCAAGGCACGGCCGACCTCAGTGGCAAGACCACCGCAACCACCGTCACGGCCATTCTTACCGACGTCGCCAACCAGGCTTCTCTCGCCCAAGCCGGCTACACCGACTTCTACCTCGCCGGGCCCGGCTTCAACGGCACCGGAGCCAACACAGCCATCCGTGTCAGCGTGAACACCGCCGGTATCTCCAGCGCCAGCAATCTGGTGAACGCCATTAACAGCGCCATCGATAACGCCGGTAACGTCTCCACCCAGCAGGCTACGGCCTTCAAGAACGCCGGCATCCGGGCCACCGTCGTCAGCGATCCGGCCACCGGTAAACAGACGCTCGCCTTTACTTCACCCACCAGCGCCTTCCAGGTGCGCGGCGGCGACGAAATGGCCAACGCCTTCATGGGCCACGTCACCGGCAGCACCGGCGATGCCGATTTCAATCAGGTCGCCTACACCAGCGATGTCAGCGCCGCCTCCAGCACCGGAGTCAACGTACTCCTCAACGGCACTACTACCAGCCTCACCGTCAACGGCGCGGCCACTCTTTCTGAGCTCTCTATCAACGTCAACACAGCCCTTGCCACCGCCGGTCTCTCCGATCTGTACGCGGTCGTCGACGGTTCCAACGTCAACGTCTTCAGCCGCTCCGGCCAGAGCTTCTCACTCGACGTGACAGCCGGAGGTAACCTCGCCACCGCCACCGGCGTCACAGCCTCCAGCGTCGTTGCCGATAGCTGGTTTAATTCCAAAGGCGACTACACCATCGACAACGGCGGCACCCCGTTTGTCTGGGCCGACATCAGCGGAACGAATCAGCAAACTGTTTCCGTGACGGCTACCGACGCCCAGGGAACAATTCATTCCAAGACCATCCAGCTCACCAACGCCAATGCCGGCACCATCGACGATGCCCTCAAGACCATCAACGACGCATTGATGACCACCAGCGACACAACGCTTCAGAACATCGTCGCCTTGAAGGATGCCCATGGCTCCACCACCGGGGTTCGCTTCTCCAGCACCGTCGCCAACTTCAACGTCTCTCTCGGCACCGAAGTCGCCGCCAATGAGGGCATCGGAGGCGCCGGCCAGCAGGGCGCCGTCTACACCGCGGCCCAGGATGGTTCCGCCACTACCGCCGATATCAGCACCGAGCAAGGGGCGCTCGACGCCGTCGCCTCGCTCGCCAAAGCCGTCGGCGATCTCGGCAAAGCGCAAGCCGTTGTCGGTAAGGGCCAGAACGAGTTCAACTACGCCGTCAACCTCGCGCAGAGTCAGTTGTCAAACCTCGCCGCCGCCGAAAGCCGCATCCGCGACGCCGATCTGGCGGCCGAAGCTGCCAACCTGACGAAAGCCCAAACCGGGATCCAGGCCGGTATCGCTGCCCTTGCTCAGGCCAATTCCGCCCCACAAGCCGTACTTAGCCTCCTCAAGGGTTAAACCTTAGCGCCCAATCCGCCGATAGCCAGTTATGGCGCTTACCACTACGGCGGATTGGGCGGATCGTGCCTGCGAGACCGCCTTCAAGCATTACCATTCCGGTCTGCCGGACGAGGCCCGCCAGCTCTGCATCCGCATCCTGGAAGTGCAACCTGCCTACGGCCAGGCGCTCTATCTGCTGGCCCTCATCGCCATAAACTCAGGCGATCCGCAGTTAGCCTTGGGTCTAGCCGGCGAGTCCGTGCGGCTGTTGCCAAACGTCTCCCATTGCCATCTCCTGCGAGGACAGATTCTGTTCCGCCTGCGCCGCTGGGACGAAGCCGCCGACAGCGTCCTCGAGTCACTGCGGCTGAAGCCAACCGAGGCCGACGCGCTTACCTGCCTTGCCCACATTCGGAAAGCGCAGGATCGCCCCGAAGACGCCGTCGAACTGTATGAACGCAGCCTATCGTTGCGGCCAGACCACTTTGAAACCCTGGCCGAATTGGGCACCGTGCTCCGTAGCGTGCGCCGCCAGCAAGATGCGATGCAGCGCTACCTCACCGCTCTCGCCCTGCTCCCCGATCACGCCATGGTGCGTAACAATCTTGCCCTTGCCTATGGAGAGGCCGGCCAACCGGACCGCGGCGTAGCCTTGCTCGAAGAGGCCATCGGTTTGGCGCCGGACGTGATCCAATACCGCTTCAACCTCGCCCAGTTATACTCCTTCGCCGGGCGTTATGAGGATGCCCGTTGCACTCTCAAAGACGTCACCCGACGCGATCCCCACATGCTCGAAGCAGCCGTCCAGATGGGGCCGCTGCTGTTCCACCTCGGCCGCGTCTCCGAAGCACTGGCCTGGAATCGCGAGCACATGCCTGCGGCGCGCAAGACTCCCGAGACACACGCCATGCTGCTTATGGCCGCCCACTACGATCCTTCTCTGAGCGCCGCTGAAGTCTATGCCGAACACCGCCAGTGGGCTTCCCTTCATGCCCCGCCCTGCCCCAGCCGTCCTCCCGTACAGGCGCGGCTAGGCAAGATTCGCCTCGGCTACGTCTCCTCGGATTTCTATCGCCATCCCGTCGGCTGGTTCCTTCACCCCGTCATCAAGGCCCACAACACCAGTGAGTTCGAGATCTACTGTTACTCCACCGGCATCAAGACTGATTCGTTGACGGACGAATTCCGCAGCCGGTCCGTCTGGAGGGAAGCCTCAGGCTGGGGGCCGGAGCGCCTCGCCACAGTGATCCGTAACGACGCCATTGATATTCTGGTTGACCTCGGAGGATTCACCGCCAACAACCGCCTGCTCACCTTCGCCCTTCGGCCTGCCCCGGTCCAGGTCACCTGGCTCGGCTATCCGCATAGCACCGGACTCGACGCCGTCGACTACCGTCTCACCGACGTCTGGGCCGACCCCCCGGGCCACAGCGAGCAACTCCATTCCGAGATACTTGTCCGTCTGCCCGATGGTTTCCTCTGTTATGGCGCTGATCCGGACTCGCCCGCGCCTGAAGCCCCCACCGGGCCAATCACGTTTGGTTGTTTCAACGGCCTGGCCAAGATCAATGACTCCGTCGTCGAAGTCTGGGCGCGCATTCTCAACCGGGTCCCCGAATCGCGGCTCTATTTGAAGTCCCGCCCGTTACAATGCGACGCTACGCTAGCCATAATGCGCGACCGCTTTGCCGCCGCCGGTATCGATCCTTCGCGTCTTCTCATGGACGGCTTCGATGGTTCCCATGCCGATCACCTCGCTGCCTACAACAAGGTGGATGTCGCGCTGGACTCGTTCCCCTACAACGGCACCACCACCACCTACGACGCGCTATGGATGGGTGTCCCCACGGTGGCGCTGGAAGGGGATCGCCATGCCAGCCGCGTCTGCGCCAGCATCCTCCACCGCGCCGGACACGGCGAATGGCTGGCCGCTACACCCCAGGAATATGAAGACATCGCCGTCCGTCTCGCCGCGGAGCCACGGCCGCCACAACGTCACCGCCTGTTGCCGCCGTCGATGACCGATGGCCCGGCCTTCACACACACGCTCGAAGCCGCCTATAAAGGGATGCTCCCTACCGTCGATGAAACCCTGCGCCGCGAGGTGGCCTCCAAGCCGTTCTGGTATCACAAGATCGAACTCCCCGGCGGCATCGTCACACCAGGGTGGGCGCCGCTTTCGCGCGATGCCTATCGCATTCCTCAAGACCTCACCGGCAAGCGCGTGCTCGACGTGGGAGCCTGGGACGGCTACTGGACCTTCCTCGCTCTCAAACGCGGCGCCCGCGAAGTGGTCGCCATCGACGACTTCTCCGACTTCCTGGGCAGCCTCAATCAAAGCGACCGCCGCGCCTGGGAGAACTTCGATCTCTGCCGCGACGCCTTGGGCTACACCGAATCACGCTGCCGCCGCGTCGAGATGTCGGTCTATAACATCACTCCGGAGTTGTTGGGCCGTTTCGATGTCGTCTTCTTCTTCGGCACGCTCTACCACCTGCGCCATCCCTTGCTGGCGCTCGATCGCCTGGCGGCCATTTGCGATGAAGAGATCTACGTCGAATCGGCGATCCTCGATGACTTCAGCCCTTATCGCGGAGGCCTTGGCCAAGGCTATCCCGGGCAGATGGTAATGGAGTTCTACCCGGACAACCAATACGGGGCCAACCACACCAACTTCTGGGCGCCCAGCTTGCTCTGCCTCACGCAAATGGTTCGTTCCGCCGGTTTTCCGAACGTCAACGGCTGGAAGCTGACAGACAATCCACCCGGCCTGCCCACGTGCCGCGGCTTTGCCAAAGGAACCAGACATGTTTAGCCTCTTCGATCTGCCCGCGCTGCACGACACGCGAATCCATGTCGTGGATGTCGGCGCCATGGCCATTGATGAAGACATCTATGCACCGCTCGAGAGGGCCGGACGCGCCACCGTACTCGGCTTTGAACCGGTGCCCGAGGAGTGCGCCAATCTGAATGCCAACGCCAGGCCTGGACACCGCTACGTCCCGCAAGCTGTGGGCGATGGCCGTACCCGAACGCTGCACCTCTGCAACTACAGCATGACCAGTTCTCTCTACGAGCCTGAGAGTGACTTGCTCAACCTGTTACCACGCCCTCGGCGAGCTGGTGCAGGTAGTCGGCACAGTGGAGCTGAAGACCGTTCGCCTCGACGATATTCCCGCAGCCCTCGGGGCTGATTTTTTGAAGCTGGACGTGCAGGGCGCCGAACTTGATGTTCTCCTCGGCGCGCCAATTACGCTCAGTCACACGCTGGTGGTCCACACCGAAGTCGAGTTCGTGCCGCTCTACCGGCACCAGCCGCTCTTCGCCGAAGTGGATCAGGAGCTGCGCCGCCGCGGCTTCTACTTCCATCGCTTCCAGCGCATGTCGGGCCGCCCCATGAAACCGCTGTTGCGGAACAACGATCCGGTGCTCTCCATGGGACAAGCCTTGTGGGCCGACGCCGTCTACGTGCAAGATCCGCTGCGCCGGCACGAACGTACCCCGGAGGCACTACTGAAGCTCGCCGCCATCATGCACGAGGTCTACGAATGCTTCGACTACACGGCCAAAGTATTCGAGGCGTACGACCGGCTGACAGGCGCGCAGGTTCGCAATAGCTATCTGGCGCGGCTTATCGCCCAGCCCGATCCCGCGGCGGTACCGGCGTAGCGCGCGTCAAGTCGGCATACTTCGCCGCCATTTCGGCATTGCCCAGCCGCCGGTAGATTTGCTCCAGCAGCGCATACACCTGCAGATCGATCACCGCACCCGCGGGGTCGGCCAGGTCGCGCGCCGCCTCGGCATCCTGGCGCGCCGTCTCATACTGGCGCAACCGCAGATTCAGCTTCGCCCTCTCATAACGAATCGCCCGCGAACGCGGCACCAGATCTACGGCACGGTCGAGATGTGTCTTGCTGTCGTTCAACCGGTTCAACTTCAACAGCAGCCGGCCATAATTGAACTCGAGATAGGAATCGAAGAGCGGACCTTCGTTCACCGCCAGCCCACGCTTAAAGGCCTCTTCGGCCCGCGCCACTTCGCCCAGCGGCTCCAGGTTCAGGCCAAGGTAATCCCACGCTCGCGGGTTCTTCGGATCGATTTGCACCACTTTCTGAAAGTGCGCCACGGCGTCGGAATACTGCTTGGTACGATCGAACTGCCCCCCCAGATTGAAATGCGCATCGGCGTTGTTGGGATCCAGTTTCAAGGCCCGCTCCAGCATTACCCGGCCGTCGGCCGGCTGCCCCTTCATGGTGAGTAACTGGCCCCGTAAGGCGAGCAAATTCGCACAACTCGGGAACTGCGCTACAGCCGCCTCCGAGATTGAATCCGCTTGCGGATACCGCCGCTGTGCCATCAACTGCCGCGCCTCGCTGACGACGGACGCGCAGTCCTGCGCATGGAGGAATCCGCCCCACACCAGCAGCAACAGAAGATGCTTCACTGCTCCACCACCTTCAGAACCTGATCCGCTTTCACGTTGTGCAGCACTTGTTTGCGGCCGCTCGGCCAGATGAGTTCGATCTCTTTCACCATCGCATCGGCGCCCAGGCCGAAGTGCGCCCGTGGATCCACGGAACTGGCATAACTCCCCGCGGTGGTCACATGGTTATAGCGCACCGCGCCCGTTGCCGTAGTCACTTTGATGCGCAATCCGATGCCGTCGCGGTTACTCTGTTTGCCTTCCGGTTGAATCAGCAGCCAGTGATTCGCGCCTGCTGTTTCGTTCATCAACACCTCGGCAGGACCTCCGATCACTGAGACCACGACGTCCATGCGGCCATCGTTGTTGAGGTCGCCGAAGGCCGCACCCCGATGCGCCGCCGGCTTCCAAGCCGCGCCCACTTGGGCCGTAACATCGCGAAACCCACCGCTGCCCGTATTGCGAAAGATCGTATTCATCTGCCGGTAATGCTGTGCCTTATCAAGATCCGCGTTCTCGCTGGCATGCGAGTTCGCCGAAAACAGATCTTTCCATCCGTCGTTATCGAAGTCCACAATACCCGCGCCCCAACCACTCAATTTGAAACTGGCAAAGCCCATCCCCGCCTGATACGTGTCGCTCAGGAACAGGCCTCCGCCATCGTTGCGATACAAGGGAAACGTCTCTCCGCCCAGCGCGGTGACAAAAACATCCGGGCGGCCATCGTTGTTCCAGTCGCGGAAGTCGGCGCCCATCGACGACACCGGCACGCCATCGTCATTGAAGGCCACCGCCGATTCCACCCCTGCCTCGACAAACTTCTTCCCGCCGACGTTGTGAAAGAGGAAATTGCGCTCATTGTCGTTGGCGACGAAGATATCCATCCAGCCATCGCCGTCGTAATCCGCCACAGCGACGCCCATTCCTTTGCCGCGCTGCGCGGCTATGCCCATGGCGGCCGAAACGTCGGTGAACGTGCCGTCGCCGTTGTTATGAAAGAGCAGGTTTGGCAGAGGCTGATAGAGCGACGGCGGACACGCCAGGCGCTTCCCCACAGGCCCGCAAACCTTCGAATTCGCCGGAGTCCAATCGAGGTAGTTGGCGACAAACAGGTCGAGCCGGCCATCATTGTCGTAGTCGAGCCAGACCGCGCTCACTGACCATGGCTTGGGCGTCCCGCCGCCCACATGAGCCTTCTCCGTGACATCGCTGAACGTGCCGTCGTGGTTGTTGTGATAGAGGAAGTTGCGGTTGTAGCCGGTGACGTAGAGATCGGGCCAGCCGTCGTTGTCATAATCGGCCGCCGCCGCGCCCATACTGTAGCCTTCGCCGCGGACGCCCGCATGAGTGGTGACATCGGTGAAGGTCCCGTCGTGATTGTTGCGGTACAGCCGGTTGTAGTAGCGCGGGTCACTCTTGACGAAGCCAGGTATCGTAGCGCCGTTGGCGAAGAAGATATCGAGATAGCCGTCATGGTCAAAGTCGATCAGCGCGACTCCACCGCTCATGGTGTCGAGGAGAGGTTTATCCGGCGTGGTGCCATTATTGAGAACGAAGGTGATTCCCGAACGCGGCTGCTGGTTGACCAAGCGGATCGGCGAGGAGACGCTCATCGCGAGCAGGCACACCGGGAAAGAGAAGCGCAAGATCGTCACGAGTTTCAAGTATAAACAGGGGTGTGGCCAACAGCATCGTTTATGGCCTGCAAGAACCTACTATTCGTGATGGTGATCGCACCAACGCTGAACTTTGGAACGTCAACCGGTCCCTATGCCGGCCATCGCGTTTCGCGTGCTTGAGGCAATCGCCCTTGGTCAAGCTGCAGCGAGCGAGCCGCAAGCAGAGCGCGATCTACGGCTACCGTCAGCATGCTTACGAGATCCGGGTTTTGTCTCCTGGACCGTACGGGAACTCGCCGTGCCGCGGCTCGGCGAAACCGGTAAGGCGGAAGCAGACCGATTCCTCAGGGACTTCAAGATCGAATACGTGGGACCCGATGACCCAGGCCACCGGATTTGGCATGCCTTACAGGTTGCGATTCGGGCTGTCCAGTATGTCAATATTACCGGCTCTGGAGAAAGAGGACAGTTTTTGGAGGCGGTGTCGAAGAGGACGATCACTCAAGCACCAGTACGGTGGTGAAACACTGGGCAGTGGATCAGATTTGTGATGTTGGCCTGTTGGCGTCGAGCCCGGTTGCAGCGCAATGGCTGAGGTACGCTTATATGGAGTAGGGCGTTGAGGATGAGGTCGCCAACTGTGAAGCTTCGCTTCCTGGTAAATTCCGGAACCTGACGCTATCCGATCAGCGCCGGACTCGACGCCATTGGTTTGGCCGAGCTGGCTACGATGCTCGCTGGTCTGTAGTTAGCTGAGGCCCGCACGAAGTCACCTTGGCGCTCAAAAAATAAGAGCTTAAGGACGTGCGGCTGGGTTCCGTGGGGCGCGAATGGCCGCTCGAGCCGCTTGTGCGGTGCGGTCTGCAGGCGCCATCGCAACCGCCGCCGTGATCTCTTGGTCTGCCTCGGCCAGCCGTCCCTGTGCCGCCAGAATCAGGGCCAGATTGACCCGGGCTTTTAAACATTTGGCATCGTCCTCCACCGCGCGGCGAAACAGCTTCTCCGCATCGGCGTTCTTCCCCTCACGGGCACTTAAGACTCCCAGATTACTCCGCGCTTCCGCATACTGCGGGTCCAAGTCAAGCGCAGCCAGCAATTCCTTTTTTGCCACATCCAGGCGGCCATCGGCCAGGTATCGCAATCCCAACTGGTTACGCGCCAGCTTGAACTCCGGGCTCAAGGCCACGGCCTTTTCCAAGGCCTCGCGCTCACCCGCGGCATCCTTCAACTGATTCAGCGCCAGGGACAGGTCGAACAACGTCTTCGCATTGTTCGGATCCACTTTCAGCGCCTCACGATACAAATTTGCCGCGCCTGACGCGTCACCCGACGTCAGAAGCTCTTCGGCGTGATGCGTCCCGAATTCCGCCTTTTGCAGCCGCTGTTCCCGATCCTTGATCTGCTGGAAGATCTCCTGCTGCTGGCGCGCCATTGCCGTCTCACCCAAGGCGCGATACACGGAGGCGAGCTGGAAATGGGCATCGGCTTCACCGGGCTGCAAGCTGGCGGCCCGCTCCAGGTGCACTCGCGCCTCTTTGAACTTGCCGGATTTGGCTTGTGAGAGTCCGAGATTATATTGCGCCTTACCGTCGTCCGGACGCAGCGCTACCGCGCGCAGCAGAGACTCCTCCGCAGCGGGAAAGCGAGCCAGTCGCCGATGTGCCAAGCCTTGTAGGTACCAAGCTTCCGGATCGTTAGGATGCCGCGAAAGATAGTCCGCGGTTAGCGGCGGGACGTCTTCATCCTGAGAGAGCGCCAACAACGCCTTCACCCGGGCCAGGCGTGCCACATCATTCACCGGTTCCAATTCGAGCACGCGGGCATAGGCACCGGCCGCCTCTTTGTACTGTTCCTGACCGGCATAGAGGGTGCCGAGGTTGAAGTACAGTTGCACCGAGTTGGGAAAGGCAGTGGAGAGTTGCTGCAAGGTGCGAATCGCGTCTTTGTTCAGTCCGGCGCCACTCAAAGCCGCCGCCAGCGCCAGGCCTGACGGCAACGACGTCGCCTTCAAATAGGGGATGGCCGCGCTATAGCGACGTTGCTTGACTAACAGCTGCCCGAGCTGAAAAGAGATTTGGGAGGACGGAGGAGCGGAGGGTAAGGCGGCCCGCAGATGGCGCTCGGCATCATCATCGCGGCCGGCTCCAAGCAACGCCAGGGCAAGGTCGTAGTGTGCTTCCCAGGAAGAAGGATCGACGCGAACGGCAGCTTCAAAGAGATCGATAGCGCAGAGAAATTGCTTGCGTTCGGCAAACCAGACACCGAGAGCGATGTGGGTTCGAGCGGAGGAATTGGTTTGGATGGCAGAAGTAAGGGCGGGGGGACCGTCACAGGCGGACAACAACAGCATAACAGCGACTACACCAGTTTTTGACCGGGCCGGTCAAGGAGGCGGCTTGCACCACCTCCCTGGACAGCCCGCATCTTAGAAGATAAACTTCGCGGCCATCTGCAGCGTACGGGAGTTATTCGCCGTACCTGTGATGCGACCGAAGTTCGCCGGGTCCGCCATGTCGTTATTCGGCTGGCCCAGAATCTGGTGGTTCGGAGTATTGAAGCTCTCCGCACGGAACTCGAACTTCATCCGCTCCCTGACGGGGAACTGACGGAAGACCGAGAAGTCCACGTTCCACACGGGCAGCGTCCGTAGGCGGTCGCGTCCCAAGTTGCCGAATGTATAGGTAGCGGGAATCGCAAAGGCGGCTTTGTTCAGCCCAACGTCACGAGTGGGGTTGCTGATGTAAGGATCCGCGCCGCCAACCAGGTTGGCGCGTTCGTATTGGTTCCATCCGACGTTGCCGGTGTTGGCGATGTCGCCGCTGACGTACACCTGGTAGGGCGTTCCGGAGCGTGCGGTGAAGATGGAGTTAAGCTGCCAGTTGCCGAGAGCGTAATCAAGGAACTTGTTCTTCGTGGACAGCGCCTTGCCCTTGCCGATCGGAAGCTCATAGAGGGCATTGACGGAAAGAACCTGCGTGAGGTCAAAGCCGGAAGGACCGCGGCTGCCCTGCACGTTGTAAGGATCGGTGAGAGACTGACCTTCGACGCCATACCAGCCCGAGGAACCGTAGTCGATCGACTTCGACCAGGTGTAGGCCACCTGGTAGGCCAGGCCCTTCGAAAAGCGCTTGTTGAGCGACATCTGGAGACCGTTGTAGTTGGCTTTGCCAATGCTGCGGTCATAGAACGTCGGCGCGATGTACTTATACTGAGCGCGCGGGTTGCACAGGTCGGTCACGGAGGCCGCGCAGAGATTGGTATCCACCGGGTCGCCGGGGCCAGGCTTGAGAGCAACGTTGTTGTAACCGCCTACGTCCATGCGCCGCGATCCCGACCCGACATAGTTAATCGATATGGTGGTGGCGGTATTGATCTGATGTTCGACACCGAAGTTCCACTGCATCGAGTAAGGGTTTCTGGCGTAGGGATCCATGTACCATTGCACGATGCCGAAAGGAGTAGCCGTCGGCAGCAAGTTACCACCAGTGGAGAACGGATCTTGCGCCTTCACGTTCGGCGTCAACTGCGTGCTTCTCGGAGCGTTGAGGTTATTGGCGAGCTGCTGGCCGATGTCCGGCCAGGCGCCTTCGTAGTTCTGCGCGGTCTGAGTGACGGCCGCCCAGTTATCGTAGACGATGCCGAACGAAGTACGAATGGCGGTCTTGTTATTGAGGCGGTAGGCCAACCCGATGCGGGGACCCCAGTTGTCCTTGGTGTCGTGGTAAACCTGGCCGCGCGGGTCTACAACCACGTGCGCAGGTAGTGTTCCATCGCCAGGGATGCAAGGAGCCGCCTTGCGGTCGTTACAGGACGGTGGCAGCTTCTGGACGATGAAGGTACCGTCGTTCAGGTTGATAGCGCCAGTCTCGATGCCGCCGTTCTGACCCACCGTGTCCTCTTTGCCATACGGCGGCTGGAACGTACGGTCGTAACGGAGACCAACGTTGACGGTCAGCTTCGACGTTGCCTTCCAGGAATCCTGGAGGAAGAAGCTCATCACACCACCGGGACGAACCGTTTCATGAACGTTGCGGCGACCGGCCTGGTCGGGAACGTTGAGGAGGAAGGAAGCAAGCGAGCTGCCCGGCTGGCTGGAATCACTCGGGTTGGCGGTTTGCTGGGCAGCGAAGTTCACGCTGGAACTGCGATTGAATGCTTCCTGGCCCATGCTGGAATACTTACCACCAAACTTGATGGTGTGGGTACCAATGATCTTGGTGACATTGGCATCGAACTGGTGGATGTTCGCCACGATGGGATTGCTACCCTGGCTCTCACCGCCGCCGAAGAAGCCATCGACGTTAATTGCGGGGATGACAGTGATTCCGCCGATGAAGTTGCCACCGAAGGCGGGCGAGAAGCCCCAGTTGGCCCCCGCCTGATTGGTAAAGGTCGTGGGCGAGAACTCGGAGGACGTGGTGTGCCCGTACTGACCCTGCAATACGAGGGTGGGGCTAAACGTATGGACGTAGTTGACACCCCAGTTGCGGCCCGGATTGTTTTTAGCAGCTTCGAGGGCGGGACGACCGCCGGAGGACGTTGTATCGTTCTGGATGTCGCTGAAACGGAACCAGGCAAAATCGTTATTGCCGATGGTTTGGTCCACGCGGAAGGTGTATTCCTGTTGGTTCTGGTGGAACGGAGTCGGATCGATCGCGTTGTTGGTTCCATTCAGAATGGGACCGGCCGCGGGCAAGGTGTTCTTGGCGAACGTAACCATGCTTTGATCGATCAGGTTGCCAGGAATCTGGTTCCCGGGGAACGGATCGCGGACGAAGCTCCCATCCGGTAGGACACGGGTGCTGTAGGGATTGTAGATCTGGGTCGGAATGTCGCTCAAGTTGCCGGTGTAGTTGGCCTCGGTCGGTACGCGGAAGAACGAATTCGACGGCTTGCGGAACAGGAACTGCTGGAACGCGCCGTAGAAGAACGTCTTGTTCTTGCCGTTATAGACTTTCGGGATGTAAACCGGACCGCCAAGGGAGAACCCGAACTGGTTCTGTTTAAACGGCGTTACGTCCGACTGGAAAGTGTTGCGGGCGTCAAAAGCGTCGTTGCGCAGGTATTCCCAAGCCGTGCCGTGGAGGGCGTTGGTACCGGACTTGGTGACGACGTTGATGATGCCGCCAGTGGATCCGCCGAACTCGGCGTCGTTGTGGGAGTTAACCTTGAATTCCTGAATGGCGTCGATGATGGGCGGCACGACATACGTGCTCACCATGCCCTGATTGTCGACACCGTCGAGCATGAAGAAGTTGCTGCGGTTGGTCTGGCCGTTGATGGCCGGGAACACGAACTGGCTGCCTTCGGTCTTGGCAACGCCAAATCCGCCGCCCGCGTTCTGGGAGACGCTGACCGGCGCTACGCCCGCCTGAAGCGAAAGAAGCTGCGTGAAGTTCCGGCCATTGAGGGGAAGATCAACAACCTGCTTTTCCGCGACCACGGCTCCTAGCTCAGCCGACGAAGCAGCGACTTCGGCGCCCTGAGCTTCTACCGTGACGGTCTGACTTAGCTCGCCGACTTCGAGGATGACGTCCATCGTGGCTGTCTGGTTCACCGCCAGGGTGAATTCGTTGACACGAGAAGACTTGAACCCTTTGGCGTTGGTATCGAGTGTGTAGCGTCCAGGATTTACGTTGATGCTAAAGTTGCCCGCGGAATTCGCGGTTGTGTTGCGCTCGACAGCGGTGTCGACGTTGCGAAGGATGACCTTCGCCCCAGGGACGACGCCGCCTGAACTGTCCCGGACGATGCCCGTCACGGTTGCAGAGGAAATCTGAGCTGAAGCTGTTCTCCCAGCGATGCTTGCGACAAGGGCTAGCATCAGCAGCTTGACAAATAGTGTGTGAAGTCGCTTAACCGACATGGTGTGGCAAAACTATCACGACTTAACCGCTAACGTCAAACACTTTCTAATGGATTTACACTATGAAATTTGGTAGAGACAGACGTGGTTGAAGGGCTCCGGTAGCGTCTAAGCGCATTTTGTTGGCGTATTCGAGTTTTGGCGGCAAAAACTACACCTTCAAACCAGATGTAACAGTCTGAATTAAAAATGGTTAAACCTTTCCCGGTAATCCTTGACTGTAACCCTGAAGCACGGCGTATTCGGCCAATCGCGTCCGGTTTACAACGTTCATTTTAAGGAAGATCGGCGTCCATGCAATATCAAACTCGAATTGAAGAAATCGTCCTTCCTGGATATTGAATAGGATCCCCCAGGGGAGGTAAACTGGCGCAGGCGGCCCGCGGGTATGCTCCCGTTAAGCGGAAGAATCCGGACGTCTAGGTAACGATTAACTTTAACGGTGAAGAGGTGGCGCCCCTCAGGCCTGAAAGATCTCCGCCCGCGTCAATTCCACATCCAGTTGTTCCGCCCGCACCGAATCGCCCTGTACGGGAACGAGAGCGCCTTTCGTGAAAACCGACACCAGCTGCAATCTTGGGTCGATCACCCAGATGTTGCGAATGCCCTTGGCTTCGTACTCGGTGAGTTTCTCCACCACCTGCGTCATCCGATCGTCTTCGGACAGGATTTCGACGGCGATGAGGGCAGCTTCAAGTAGATACCGGGTTTGGGGAGGAGCCATGAGAACGGTAATGTCGGGCAGACGAAACCGCGTCGCTGTGGTTTGCGAACGGAGTTCGGGAACAACCTTGAGAGAGGGATACTTCTTTCGAAGGGCAAAGAGGATGTTGCTTTGAATCAGGCTATGCAGCCAGTCGCCCACGTTACGCTCTACCAGGACACCGTCGACGTACTCGACATCAGGATCGTAGGCCGTGTTCAGATATTGCTCTACTGACACCAGGGTCCCAGCGCTCATGCGCAAACGATACCATGGCCGGTTCAGTAGACTAAATCTGATGCTGTTGCGTTCTTTGCTGGTGGCTCTGGTAGCCGCCAGCCTAACCCTTTCCGCCCAAGCCCCTGGCTGTAAAGGTCCGGACGAACTGGAGAGAGTAGCGAAAGCCCAACCGTCGGCCGGCGTTTATGACGCTTTGGGCGCGTACTTCGCCCAGAAGGAGCAGATGACCTGCGCCATCGCCTCCTTCCGGGCTGCTGTGAAGCTGGAACCGGGTTCTTCGGAAGCGCACTACAATCTCGGCGTGGCGCTGCTTCAGAGCGGCGATTCGCGCGGGGCCGTTGGGGAGTTGCAGGCCGTGGTTCGTAAACAGCCCGGAATGCTGGCCGCTTATCACGCACTGGGCACGGCTCATCAGAACTTGAGCCAGTGGGACGCCGCAGAGAGCAACTTCAAGGCGGCGCTGAAGATCGATCCGCAATCGGTGTACGCGATGGAAGGCTTGGCCAAGGTTCTCATCGAACAGAAGCGCTACCCGGCCGCCATCTCCTTCTTAAAGAACGCGCCGCAGGATCCGGCGTTGTTATTGAATCTGGCGATCGCCTATTCCAAAAGCGGCAATCTCGAAGAGGCGGTTTCCATCGTCTCCGCCTTGGTGAAGGCCCAGCCCAATTCCGCGCTCGCACACTCGAATCTCGGCATCATTTACACGGACCAGAAGCGGTACCGGGAAGCAGCCGACGAATACAGGATCGCCATCCGGCTGGATCCTTCGAATGATCTGCTCCGGTTGGCTTTGGTGAAGACTCTGGTTGTTCTGGGCGACTACGCCGAGGCGCTGCCGTTGACCCAGGAATACCTGAAACGCAACCCTAAGGATCCGGAATCCTACCTCGAACTGGGGGTAACACTCCGCGGGCTTGGACAGTACGACCAGGCGCTGCCACCGTTGGAGCGCGCTGTCCGGATGAAGCCGGCAGACTACGACGCCCGCTACAGTCTTGGCTTCGTTCTGGCAAAACTGGGCAAGCCGCAAGAGGCGCTGGTCCATCTCGAGAAAGCCGTTTCCGTGAAACCCGACTCCTCGGAAGCGCACTTCCAACTGGCCGGCGTGCTGCGCAGCCTGAAGCAGTTCGATCGCGCTCGCCAGGAACTAAAGGTCTTCGGAGAGCAGAAGAAAGCCACGGTGGATGAGAACATCGCGGGAACCGCTGCCAATCAGGCCAACGACTACCTGCAGAAAGGCGGCCCGGCGAAGGCGGTGGAGGTCTACCGGCAGTCCTTGGATAAGGATCCGAAGAACGCGCGGACCTGGTACAACCTGGCTTCGGCGCTGGCGCTGCTGAACGACAAAGCCGGAGAGCGGCAGGCATTGGAAAAGTCGCTGAGTATCGACGCGAACCTGGCGCTGGCGCAGAACCAGATAGGCCTGATGGACCTGGAGGACGGCAAGGCTGCCTCGGCCGAAGAGCACCTCAAAGCCGCGCTGGCATTGGATCCGCAATACGCCGAAGCGCAAAACAATCTGGGAGTGCTATATGGCCAGCAGGGGAAATCCCGAGACGCGGAGGCGCTGTTCCGCCAGGCGGTGGAGAACAATCCGCAATACGTTCAGGCGTTCATCAACCTGGGCCTCACCCTGGCCGGCCAAGACCGCCTTCCGGAAGCCGAAAAGGAGATTCAGAACGCGGCTCGCCTGAACCCTAAACAGCTGCGGGCGCTGACGGCGCTGGGTATGATCCAGGCCCGGCTTGGGCGCGGACCCGACGCTATAGAGAGCTTCCGTAAAGTAATTGCGCTTGATCCGAATTCCCCCGACGCGCACCTGAATCTTGGAATCGCTTTTGCCGACCAGTACAACCTGGAAGGGGCTCTCACCGAATTTTCCGAGAGTGCTCGCCTCGCTCCCAACAATCCGATGATGCGTTACAACAAGGGCCGTTCGCTCTTCGATCTGCGCCGGAACGAGGAGGCGAAGCCGGAATTGGAGGCCGCGGTGCGCCTGGCGCCGGAGCATGACGGCGCGCTGTATCTGCTGGGCTTAATTGAGAAGCAGGCCGGCAATACGGCCCAGTCGGCGCAGCTTCTGGAGAAGGTGGTGAAGCTCGACCCGCGTAACAGCGACGCCTACTTCGCGCTCGGCCAGAACTACGCCAAGCTCGATAAGACCAAAGAGGCGATAGCGAGTTGGAAGCGGGCCATTGAGATCAATCCGAACCACGCCCAAGCGCTATACAGCCTCAGCCGCGCGCCGGAATCGGACCCGGCCGACGCCGAGCGCTACCGCTCCCGCTTTGCCGAGCTGCAGCGCAAGCGCCAGATAACCGACCGCGCCGAGACGCTAAGCAACTTCGCGCTTTCGTCAGCCGCCGCCCGCGATTGGCCACAGGCCGTCGCCCAACTGAAGGAAGCGATTGATGTGTGCGGCGAATGCCGTTCCCGCGCCACGCTGCACAAGAACCTGGGTCTGATCTACTGCCGCTCCGGTGATGTAAAGAGCGGCATTGTGCAACTGCGCGAGGCGCGCCGGCTGAATCCGAAGGATCCGGAGATTGAGACCGCGCTGAGGATCGTGGACAAGGAGTAAGCGCCTACCGGAACATGCGCGCGTCGAATTCAAAGACCTCGGGTTCACCGAAGCTGACCTTTGGAAAATCCCTGTGAGCCGGGTTGAACAGGACGTTCCACTCACCGCGGATCACAGCCGAGGGCACAAGCAAACCTGCGGTGTTCCCACGTCTTATCCATTCATCGCCAAAGTGCCGTAGAGATTCGTCTCTCGTCTTGTGCCATTCCGCGGGTAGGTCTGCCAGCGCCAGAGTTGCGATTTTCAGAGACTTTGGGGTCCGGACTTCCACACTCACCAGATCGGCGGGGAGCAGATTGGGGGAGAGGTTGACAAACGTTTCCACGGCAGCCAGCGAGAGGGATGTGGATGCGTAAATCACTCGCACACCACGGCTATTCCAGCGACCACCATACAGACGGGCGCCTTCCCCGGTCGCCACTTCCGGAGCATACCTTCGGCGGCAAATTCTCCAAAATCGCATTGGGACTAGCTATAGATCCCGTAGGCGATACGACCCAGGACATCTTCGACGCCGCGGGCACCCAGATCGGTACCCAGTAGATCCATAGGCCGCTCACCGCCGAGGGCGCGATTGGGCGTGCGTAGCCATTCAGCCGCCTTATCTTCGTCTCCGATCATTTCACAGGCGCTGGCGTAAACCCTGGCGAACCGCACCGTGCGATCCGACTCCGCAGCACTCAGCCGGGCGCCGCTACTGAGCCGGCGAGTAAGCGTGCGTTGCGGAATGCCGAGTATTCGCGAGAGCACGATATTGCCCAGCTCAAGCCGGCCAGCGAGTGCAGAAACGGAACCGGCTGGCAAACCCTCTCGAACGAGTTGAGCCAAGTCGGCGGGCTTCTTGATCGTTCTGCCGAGAACTTTCCGTCCGCCCAAAACTTCAGTAATCGCCTCGGTTTCCATTGTTGGCCTTCTGGCTAACGATAGCACGCCATTTGGCCTGATACGGAAGAGCCGTTCGGCATTTCGCGCTTCTCTTGAAACTGGCTATTTTATCTGGCTATAATGAAGACGTCATGGACGTATCGATCGCAGAAGCCAAAAACAGACTGCCGGAGTTAATCCGCGCCGTTGAAGCCGGCGACGCGGTGGTGATCACTCGCCATGGCAAGCCGGTTGCCCAAATCACCCCCGCACCACAGCACCGGCGAAAGATTCAGTGGGGCGCCATGAGCGACCGAATCAAGCTACTACCAGGGTGGGACGATCCCATCGATTTGGACCGCTTTCTCTCCGGCGACCTGTGAAGCGTTTCCTGTTAGATACCAGCTTCGCCCTGTTTAGTCTCGCGGAGCCGACAAGAATTCCGGCGAGAACGCGTCGAACGGTACAGTCCGGAGTCGTCTATCTCAGCGTCATTTCCTATTGGGAGGTATTGCTCAAGAGCATGAAGGGCAAGCTCGAGGTGGGTGACGTCCGCGTTTGGTGGCCTCAAGCTCTCGAAGCGCTCGCGGCGACCGTTTTACCGCTACGGCCGGAACATATCACCGCGATTCACGGTCTCCCGCCAATTCACCAGGATCCCTTCGACCGCGCCCTGATAGCCCAGGCGACGGTAGAGGAACTGACCCTGGTTACGACCGATACCGATATACCAAGGTACGAGTCAAAAACATTTCGCACGCTGTCGGTTTAAGCTCGTACGGCTGGAGGGGCGACGCCAGGCGCAACCCCTCCTACCCACGATTTAGCGTTTAGAACGCCTGCTTGGCGAGCGCTACCGCTCCCGCATTGCCGAGCTGCAGCGCAAGCGCCAGATAACCGACCGCGCCGAGACGCTGAGCAACTTCGCGCTTTCGTCAGCCGCCGCCCACGATTGGGCACCGGCCGTCGCCCAACTGAAGGAAGCGATTGATGTGTGCGGCGAATGCCGTTCCCGCGCCACGCTGCACAAGAACCTGGGTCTGATCTACTGCCGCTCCGGTGATGTAAAGAGCGGCATTGTGCAACTGCGCGAGGCGCGCCGGCTGAATCCGAAGGATCCGGAGATTGAGACCGCGCGGAGGATCGTTGACAAGCCCTAAGATAACGCGCACCAGCTCGACGTTCTTATTCTGCTAATGGAACCGGCCGACCGTCACCCGCAAGTCTTCCGCCACGACGGAGAGCCGTCGTGGCGACTGAAATTAAAATGCTGGCTCAATCAGTCATTCGAGCGGCCTGTCGCGTCGCATCGTCCGTAATCTGGCGAGCCTTTTCCGAGTCTTGCGCAATATCTCCGATCGTAGACGTCATGCCCTCAGTCGCTGACGCAACATGGGCCATGCACCAAATAGACACCGCCCTCATCAATTCTGCCTTTGACGAATACACACTGGATACGCATTAGGTCAAGGACGACGCCTCACCGATGTTAACGCCGATCAACATCTCGCGCGATCCGAAGGGCTTCCTGCTGGACACCAACGCCCCGATTATGTCACCGCGCTTTACGGCTTGGCGCCCATTCGCCCGGATCCGTTCGACCGGGCACTGATTGCCCAAGCTGCTGTCGACATCTGATGCTGGTTACCACCGACGCCAAGATTCCGAAATACGTCTCCGGGCGGTTTCACGTGCTGGGTCTGTGATGTCGCGCCGGCTTTCCCTGCGAGCATCATACGTATCAAGTTTCTGATATCATACGTATTACTTATATGGTTAGCAAGCTGACCCTCAGCGTGGACCCGGTCGTCGTTGCTCGCGCCAAGCACCTCGCGAAGGAGCGCGGAACCTCGGTCTCGCGTCTCGTGGAAGCCTATCTAAACAGCATCGCGGAGCCACCGGCAGCAGAAGACATTCCGCCGGTCCTCAGGTCGGTGCGAGGCATTTTAAAGAATACGGCAGGTCGCGACGACTACCGCGCTCACGTGACTCGGAAGTACAAGTGAAGCGTGTGCTGGTGGACATCAACGTGCTGCTTGACGTTCTTATCGACCGCCAGCCGTACTCGGCCGCCGGTTCCGCTGTTTGGGCATCCATCGAGTCGGGGAGGGTAAAGGGTTTCCTCGCGGCTCACGCTATCACGACGGTCCATTACTTCCTGCGAAAAGAGCACGGAGCCGCTAAGACTCGAAGGTCTGTGCAGTCCATCCTCCGCGTCTTTCAAATCGCACCCATCGACCGCGCTGTTCTGGAGGAAGCGATGAGCCTTCCGGGCGGCGATTTTGAAGATGCGGTCACTGCGGCAGCAGCCCACCGCGCCGGTTGTGAACTCATCGTTACACGCGACCCAAAAGGCTTTCGGGGGTCACCGGTTCAAGCAATCAACCCGGAGGCCGCCGTGCTCGTCCTCAAGCTGTAAATTCGGACTCTTCTATACCGGGCGCCTTCGTTCGATCCTTCCACCGATCAGCTTTGCTGCTTCGGCGCCAATTCGATGATGCGATCCACTACACGCGAGGCGAGCGAGTCCTGTATAGGCTCGGATTCGCACTCAGCGGCAATCACCGTCACGGGGTCGTCAGGCGCCTTCATCGGCAGGCCGGTGAAGAACAACTGACTGCCCTTCTGTTCAAACTTCACGTCCTTGCCCGTAGCCAGCATCTTTGCCGATTTCACTTTGGTCTTGATGCCGCCCACGGTAACCGTGTCGCCCGACCAGAAATGGACCAGCGTGTAGAGGGTGTTCTTCTTTCGGGTGTACCCGGCGACGTTGCCGAAGCGGAAGCGGCACTTATCGGTGCCGTAAATGGCCTCGCTATTCTTCTGCATCCACTTACCCACCGTAGTCAGAATACGTACACTCTGCTCAGGTACTGAACCATCCGGCTTCGGTCCGATATTCAGCAGGTAGTTGCCGCCGTCGCGGGCGCAATCGGCGAGGTTGCGGACCACGCGCTGTGGGGACTTCCAGTTATCGTCGGCCGCCGTGTAACCCCAACTGTCGTTGAGCGTCATGCACGATTCCCAATCGCCTTTGCCGGCCTCGGTGGTTTGTTCCGGCGTCGAGAAGTCGCCGGTAAGCCAGTTGCGATTGTTGATGACGATGTCGGGCTGCAGCTCGAGCACCATCTTGTTCATCTTCTCCGACTGCCAGCCTTCGGCATCCAGCGGCACGGCGACGTCATACCAGAGAACGTCGATCTTGCCGTAGTTGGTCATCAACTCGCGCAGTTGGCCATGGATGTAGTCGACGAAGCGCTGACGAGCGGCCGGGTCGTCCTTGGCCTTCATGCCATCGGGATGATGCCAGTCCATCAGCGAGTAGTAGAAACCTACGCGCAGGCCTTCGGCACGGGCGGCCTCCACATACTCTTTCACTAAGTCGCGGCCAGGCCCCTGCTTGGGAGCGCAATAGTCGGTGAGCTTGGAATCGAACAGGCAGAAGCCCTCATGGTGTTTAGTAGTCATCACCATGTACTTCATGCCCGTTTGCTTGGCCAGCTTCGCCCAATCGCGGGCGGCGTTCGGTTTTGGCTTAAACGTCTTGGCGAGCTTCTCGTACTCTTCCACGGGGATGTCTTCAATCGACATCACCCACTCCTGGCGGCCCAACTGGCTGTAGAGACCCCAGTGGATGAACATTCCGAACTTGGCTTCGCGCCACCACGCAATGCGGCGGTCATGGTCGGGCGGGGGTCCGGCAGCGGGTTTGGCGGCGGCGCCGGCGGCGGGCGTTTCAGCGGCGGGTGGCTTGGCACAGCCTACGGCGGCGGCGATGGCCGCACTTGCCGTAAGTGTTTTCAGATAAGTTCGTCTGGAAGTTCCGTCTGTACTCATGCGCCCTACTCTATCACTTCAGCGGTAAAGTAGGACTTGTAATCTGCGTGGCGCGACGCTGCGGCACGGAACACGAGCATAGCGAAAGTAGGTTTGGGATAGAATTGCGAAGGGAAGGAAGCACGTGGGACAGCACGGGCAAGAAAGCCGAAACCCAATGAGTGGCCTCGACAACACCGGTATTGCCCGTTTCAAGGAATTGGCCGAGTCAGTGCCGAACGGGGCGTACCACTTAGCTGAGTTGGAGATCGCCCTGACGCCCGCGGACCCTCGACACTACCTGCCCAGCATTCCGATTGGCGCTAAGGTTCTGGATATCGGATGTGGAGCCGGCCAGACCCTGATGGCTGCCTGTCCTTACCAGGTAACGGGTGAAGGCGGCCAGTGTTTGCCGTGCTCCCGCGAGAGTTGTCCCACCTGGGGATACGGCGTTGATATTGATGAGGACGCGGTTGCCCTGGGCAGAGCGTGGAGCCGAAGGCTGGTGCTGATCCAAGGGAATGCAGCCCGTCTTCCCTATGGCGACGATGAATTCGACATGGTGATATCCCGCGTCGCTTTGATCTTTGTCGATATGCAGGAAGCGGTAGCGGAGATGCGGCGAGTATTGCGGCCCGGCGGGAAAATCTGGCTTGGCCTACACCCTTTCTCGATGGTTTTTTCGCAGGTCCCGAGCAGGAGTTGGAAAGGCTTGTTCTACTTGACCTACGTCGCCATCAACGGCTTGTTCTTTACCCTCACCTTGGGCACGTTCTCATTGTTCCACCGGCGAGAGTATTGGCAGACCGGTTCGGCAATGCGGCGAATTCTGTCCAAGGCTGGATTTCGGAACATCAACGTACAGCGCGGACCCAAACGGTTGATCGTATCGGCGGAGTTATAGGCATTCCACGCAGATCTCCGCCTCTACGCCAAGGCGCCGGGATGTTTCATGTACCTGCCCACAAGGGCATCCGCGGTCATCAACGTCTGTGCCAGCAATGTTAACGTCGGGTTGCCGGAAGCATTTTGTGGAAAGCTAGACGCCCCCAACACGAACAGATTCGGAGTCTGCCAGTGCTGCAGATACTTGTTGACCACCGACGATTCCGGAGAGGCACCCGCAATCGCGCCTCCCTGCAGGTGGGTGCTCTGATAGTGATTCACGCTGTACTGGCGCAAAGGTGGGGTGGCGGCCGTTGTCGTGGCGTCCATAGCTCGCCCGATCTCCGTCATCTTTGCCGCGAAAAACTCGCTGGTGTTGTGCTCGTTCTCGTACCAGTCGATCGTAAGGCGCAATAGAGGGTCTCCGGAGCTATCCGTGTAAGTGGGATCGAGATCGAGATAGTTCGAGCGGTAGGCCATGTGCTCAGCGGAACAGGTAAGGCGCGCGGTGCGGTCGAAGTACTCTACCGCCGCCTTCTTCCACTCGGAACCCCAGTCCCGCTTGAGGGACAGCGGGACCGCTCCGAAGTTGGCAATGGGCCGCGCGCCCAACGCCGTGGCGCTGATGCCTCCTCCGCGGATAAACGTCAGCTCTTTGTGGTCGAAGTTGTCGCAGTCCAGGTCACTAATCGCCACGCCTGCCGCGCCGGCGCCCATGAAACCGTTGAGGGGCTGGCGGAAGAAGAGATTCAACCGAACCGTCACCTGGTGTGTAAAGTTGCGGCCCACCACGCCCTTGCCGGTTGACGGATCATAAGCCACTCCCACTTTCGATAGCAGCAGGAGTCGCGTATTGTTCAGTGTCCAGGACGCCAGGATCACAAGGCCGGCCGGTTGCAGTACCTCTTCGCCCGCGCCGTTCACATAGGTGACACCCGTGGCCTGGCCGTTGCTGTGCCTCACCCTCCGCACCTTGGCGCCGTGGCGGAGGGTGACGCCCTTCTGTCTGGCAATCACCGGTAAAAGCGTATTCGTCGGTTGCGCCTTCGCCCCCACCATGCAGCCGAACCGCTCGCAATAGCCGCAATACTGGCAGGGCGGCCGTACTATGCCATCCGGGTTCTTGTAGATCCTGCTGAGATTCGACGAGGCGGCCGGGTATGGATGGTAGCCAAGCGATCGCGCAGCTTTCCCGAACAACGCAGGGTATGTGGCTGTCTTCATCGGCGGAGTGGGGAATGGCGCCGAGCGCGGGGGCGCAAAGGGATCGCCAGCGGAGTCCCCCGAAACGCCGAGTAATTGCTCCGCCTTTGTGTAGTAGGGCTCCAGTTCGTCGTACGTCATGGCCCAATCCTGAATGCTCGAATTCGCGGGCAACCGCCGCAGGCCATAGCGCTCCACAGTGCGGGTTCGAATGTCGAAGCAGTCCGGCGCAAAGCGCGGGGTCAGGCCGTTCCAATGCTCACCCGCGCCTCCAGTGCCGTCGCCAGGAAGGAAGGAGGCAAACTGGCGAATCGGCAAGGCGCGGTCCTTCGGACTATGGCGGACCGTGACCGTTTCTTTTGACGCGTCCTGCATCATACGGAGCCGGATGGCGTAGTCCAGTTCGTCCATGCCCTGCGCGTAGGTGCTGGTGTCTCGCGGCACACCTCGCTCCAGCACGAGCACGGAGAGGGACGTTCGGGCGCCCAATTCCTTCGCCATCAGCAGACCGCTCCAGCCGCCTCCGACGATCACCACATCCACGCGCGGCAGTGTCTTCATTCGGCCTCGTCCTCCCACGGTTTCACGGCGCGGCCGGTCACATCACCGAGGCTCATCGGCTTGGGCCGAAAGGCTTCGCCGGCGTGCCGTTCGATATCGTCTGTCCAACTCATGTAGGGACCGGGGTATCCGATTAGCTGCCAGCCGATGAGGTTGGCGTTGCCGCCATGCATGGGATCGCAGAACATGCCCTGAATGGTTTGTTCGCGCAACAGGCGGAAGAAGCGCGTGTGTTCGATCTGGCTTAGCTTCTCATCCTGAGCCGCGGCATCCAGCCGGTCAAATCCGGCCAGCAACTGCAACCCCTGGCGGTAAATGTGGCGCGGGTTTTCTTTGCCCTGATAGCCCTGCTCCGGAACGCCCTCTTCGAACGGCGGCTTCGTGTAACGGTAGCGATCCGCGCCAAAGCGCGAGGCCAGTTGGCGGTCAATGAAGACGACAACTCCCGCTTCGGTGGCGCCAGGCCCCGATTCGTCGCTCGGAAAGATGCGTGCCGCGGCTGCGGCGATCAGAAGCGCCTCGCTTTCGTTGAAGAAGCGCAGCGGCACACGAACCTGACTCGCGTTCTGTGCGTGCACTATGGCCGGCTGCCGGTCCAGCGTATACACCAGCAGCCCGCCGAGTGAAGTCATCGATAGAGTGAGGAAAGGCCGCCGGCGCATCGCAACATTCTACTTGAAGCCGTCCCGGCAACGGCGGTGAGATATTGTCGTATGAGAGACTTGGGGAGAAGATGACCCGAAAAGAGTTTTTGGTTCAATTTGATGAACTTTTGGAACTGCCAACCGGCACGCTGACAGGCATCGAGAAGCTGGAGGATCTGGAGGACTGGGATTCTCTTGCCATGATCAGCTTCATGGGTATGGTCGACGAACATTGCCAGATCAAACTCTCTCCGCGGCAGTTTGTGAACTGCGAGACGGTCAACGACCTCTTGGACTTGACTAAGCTGCCGGCGGTCTAAGTATGAACCCGATGGATCTCACCGGGCGGCGTTACCTGGTGACAGGCGCTTCTTCCGGAATTGGACGCGAGACAGCCATTCTGTTGAGCGAGCTTGGCGCCGAAGTCACCGTGTCGGGACGCAACCTGGACAGACTGCAACAGACACTCGGAGAGCTTTCCGGCGCTGGTCATCAAGTAGCGGCGTTCGACCTTGCCGCATTGGACGAAATACCGGGTTGGATGAAAGGTCTGGCGGTGGATCGACCTTTTGACGGGCTGGTCCATAGTGCCGGGCTGCACGCGATGACGCCGGCGCGGTCAATCAGCGCGGCGAAGATCGATGCCCTGATGCGGACCAACTTCTCCGCTGCCGCGATGCTGGCTCGCGGGTTTTCGCAGAAGAGTTGCCGCCGCGACACCGGAGGCAGCATTGTGTTTCTCTCCTCGGTGGTAGCACAAGCCGGACAACCGGCGGTTTCGCTGTATTCAGCAACCAAAGCGGCACTGACGGGCCTGGCGAAGTCGCTGGCCGTAGAACTGGCGCGAGACCTGATCCGCGTCAACTGCGTCGCGCCCGGTATTGTGAAGTCCGAGATGTCGGATCAAATGCGAGAGTCTCTCGCCCCTGAGCAATTCGACGCCATCGAACGGATGCATCCTCTCGGATTGGGCAGCGGGCGCGATGTAGCCCACGCCATCGCCTTCCTGTTGGCCGCAACGGGACGCTGGATCACCGGCACGACGCTGATCGTGGATGGCGGCTATCTGGCTCAGTGAAAGAGAGGGACCGGTGACAGCAGCCATACGGGCGATTGAGTACTATCTGCCGGAGTCCGTGGTCTCAACCAGCCAGCTTGCGGCGGAGTTCCCTGAGTGGCCGGTGGCGAAGATCGAACTGAAGACGGGCATTCGCGAGCGGCACATCGCCGGTCCCCAGGAATGCGCCTCGGACCTCGGCGTAAAAGCCGCTGAGAAGCTATTCGCCTCAGGAGCATGCAGTCCATCGCACATTGATTTCCTTCTCTTCTGCACGCAAAGCCCGGACTACTTTCTGCCGACCACGGCATGCCTGCTGCAGGATCGGTTAGGCATTCCCAAGACGGCCGGCGCGCTGGACTTCAATCTGGGCTGCTCAGGCTATATCTATGGTCTGGGGCTGGCTCAAGGGCTGATCGAATCGGGCCAAGCCTCTAACGTGTTGCTGCTTACCGCCGAGACCTACAGCAAGTTCATCCACAACCGGGATAAGAGTGTGAGAACTATTTTCGGAGACGCGGCGGCCGCGACATTGGTTTCGGCTGTAGAGAGTTCCCGCCGGCTACTGGGTCCGTACGTGTATGGAACCGACGGTAGCGGAGCGCGGAATCTGATTGTTCCCACCGGCGGCATGCGGCAACCGCGCACTGCCGAGAGCGCCCAGGAGACCGAAGACGACAACGGCAACGTTCGCAGCGGCGACAACTTGTTCATGGATGGCGCCGAAATCTTCCATTTCACTCTCGAAGCAGTGCCCCAGTGCGTCACCGACTTGCTTGACCGCAGCGGCAAGAGTAGCGCCGACATCGACCTGTTTTTCTTCCACCAGGCAAACCGCTATATGCTCGATCACCTGCGCAAACGCATGAAGCTCCCCGAGGATAAGTTCGTCGTTGCTATGAGCGATTGCGGCAATACCGTCTCCTCCACGATTCCCATTGCAATGAAACGGGCGGTGGAGGAAGGCCGGCTTCGGTCCGGAATGACAGCCATGCTGGTGGGTTTCGGGGTCGGCTACTCGTGGGGAGCCACGCTGGCCGTCTGGTCCCCCGCCTGAGGCTTGTTCCTGTTCTTCGGCCTCCCGATATTGCGGAAGTAGATCTCGGCTGGGTTTCCCATCGCCAGAGAATAAGGCGGAATGTCCGAGATCACGACGCTGTTCGAGCCGATGATCGCGCCCTCGCCAATAGTCACGCCTTTCATGATGTGACTACCGTTGCCGATCCAAGCGGAGCGCCCGATGCGCACGGCACGGATGTCCCGTGGGTCGAGTGCCGCTTTCTGCGCCCTCAGATCGGCTTGCCGCGGATGGCCGTCGCTATCGGAGATCCGGCAATCAACCGAAACGATCACGTCCTCTTCGATGACTACCTCCCGGTTCACCGTAATCAGCGTGTTTCCGCCGATCGCCGCACGGTTGCCGATCACCAGGCGCGGACACTCCACAAACCGCCCGCAAAGGATATCTACCTGGCCGTTAAAGAATACGTCATCGCCAATGTCAATCTGGACATGACCGCTGACGTAGGGAAGCGCAAGAACCCTCACATTACGGCCGATTGAATGGCACCGGCTCTGAAATAGCGGCTGGGCGTAAAACGTGTCGATGATCCACTGAAATGTGCCGACGACGAAATAGTGCAGTTCGTAGACAAAACGCAACGGTGGTTTAAGGAATCGGGGAACGCGGGGAGCGCTGAAATTCAGAACGCCTTTTATTAGGCGTCCTGCCAGTTTGAAAAAAGGTGTCTCGCCGCGCTTTAGTTTTAGGACGAACCGGTCAAAGGGACTCACGGACTCTCCCGACGATGCCAACCATTTCCCACTTCACGACGCGCCCGCGTCTGGCGAAGACGTTATCTTGAAAGATGCCTGACCTTGCGGCAATACTATCATTACCGGTCCGTCCTCCAGGCAAATCACATCTGCATGCGCGAACTCTTCATACTTACACGGCTGCGCTACTCAGGCTAAATCGATGAGTGCGGCTGCCGCGGTCTTCCTGTTGAGCGTGTGCTTCATCGTCTATGTGCTTGCCGGATACCCGGCGCTACTCTTCCTCTGGCCTGTCCGGCGCAGGGTTGCGGCTCTGAAGAGGAACCCGCTGAGCGTCTCCGTGATTCTGCCCGTGCGCAACGGTGAAAAGTGGATTGCCGGCAAATTGGAATCTATCGCCGCGCTCGACTACCCTCCAGAACTGCTCCAGGTAATTGTCATCTCCGACGGCTCGACCGACCGCACCGTGGAGATCGCCTCCTCTTACCCTGGGGTGGAGGTACTGCGCATTCCGGCCTCCGGCAAAGCGGCCGCACTCAACGTTGGCATCGGCCGCGCGACGGGCGAATTGCTGTTCTTCACCGATGTTCGGCAGCATCTCGACCGCGCATCGCTTCGCGCACTGGTGCGCCGCTTCGACGACCCACTAGTAGGAGTAGCCAGCGGCGAGTTGTTCATCCGCCGCGGTGACTGCATCGAAGAGGAAAGCGTGGGCCTCTACTGGAAGTACGAGAAGGCGATTCGCAAACGCCACGCCGCCATCGATTCGGTCCTGGGCGCCACCGGATGCATCTATACGATGCGCCGGACCCTCGCCTCTCCAATTCCTGAAGACACCCTCAACGACGATATGCACTTACCCTTTCAGGCTTTCTTCCAGGGCTACCGGTTGGACTTCGTCGAGGAAGCGAAGGCGTATGATGTGGCGACGGCGCTGGACGCAGAGTTCTACCGCAAAGTAAGGACACAGGCTGGCGTGTATCAGGTAATCAGCCAGTTTCCGAAGCTGCTTGGGCCTGCCAACCGCATGTGGTTCCATTTCGTGTCTCATAAACTGGCCCGCCTTCTGCTGCCCTTCGCTTTACTGGCGGCGCTGATGGCGAGCTTATTTCTGCCCGCTCCCTGGGCAGCATGGGCACTGGCGGCCCAGGCAGCCGGATACGGATTAGCTGCGCTGGACCGATGGGTTCCCGAACGAAGTGCGCTAAAACGATTGACCTCGCTGACGCACGCCTTCGTGATTCTGATGTTGGCGGCCTTGGCTGGTGCTTTGATTCTCTTCCGTTCCAGCCGGTCTTTTTGGAAGACGCCGACGGCGGGCACATGAGGAGCCCGCTTGAGCTGCTCTTCCGGTTGCGGCAGGAAGGGATGAACCTGGTCATGTGGGGGCGACCTCCGAGGCTGCAGGGCCCGCTCGCCGGCGCACCTATCGGTCTGCCCTCGCCCGTCGTCGTGGCGCGCCAACTGACCGGTACTCCTTACGCGGCGGAGGTCCTGCGACTGGCGGACGAGATCACGAAGGGCCGGCTGCCGCTGTTCGGCGAACTCGCGGAAACCGGTCCTGAGATCCGCTGGCGTCGCGATTGGTTCAACGGAACCGAGAGCGGAACCGCGTATTTCCGTCGCATCCCCTATCTCGACTTTGCTCGTGCCGGCGACCACAAACGCATTTGGGAGATGAACCGGCTCCAACACTGGGTCTTGCTCGCCCAGGCTCATTTGTTGAACGGGGACGGCCGTTACGTAGAGGAGATTCTTCAGCAGTGGCGGAGCTGGCGCGCCCAGAATCCGTGGATGCGCGGCATCAACTGGGCCAGCGCTTTGGAAGTGGCGTTTCGTGCCCTCTCATGGCTTTGGGTGGATCACCTCATCGGCCACACGATGGATGCGGCGGTGCGCGCCCGGTTTCTCGATGACCTCTACAGCCACGGGCGCTATCTGGAGAACAACCTCTCGATCTATTTCTCTCCCAATACGCACTTGTTAGGCGAGGCGGTCGCGCTTCACGCGCTCGGGGTCGCCTATCCGCAGTGGCCGCAGTCGGGGCGGTGGCGGCGACTCGGTTCGGAACTCGTGGAGCGGCAAATCGCGCGTCAGGTGAAAGACGACGGCAGCCACTTCGAGCAGTCCACTTACTACTCCGTCTACGCACTCGATCTTTTTCTCTTCCACGCGATCCTTGGCCCGGTTTCGGACACTTATTGGCGGAAGTTGTCTTGCATGGCGGACTTTCTGGCCGCGCTGTTGGGCCAAATGCGCGAGCTGCCGTTACTGGGAGACGACGACGGGGGCCGGCTCTTCCATCCTTACGGGATTCGAACCCGCTTTGGCCGCGCCACCATCGCCACCGCGGCTCTGCTTCTGAAGCGGGATAACCTTGCCTATGACACGGACGATTGCGCCGAACAGGCCTGCTGGTGGTTGGGGAAAGCCGCCCCGGGGCGCAAAGCAAGCATCCCTTCCTCCCACCTTTTCCGCGACTCTGGGCTTGCCGTGATGACCTCGGGAGAAGTCCAAGCCGTCTTCGACGCCGGGCCGATGGGGGTTGGCGGAGCGGGTCACAGCCATTCCGACGCCTTGAGCCTGGTGGTGAACGCCGGCGGCAGGGAGATCCTCATCGATCCAGGAACCTTCACCTATGTCGCCGATCCAGCGGTGCGGGACGCTTTCCGGGGATCGGCCGCGCACAACACGTTGCGCATCAATGGAATGGATCAGGCCAAGCCATGTGGTCCGTTTCGCTGGCGCGATCTTCCCGTGGTCCGGCTACTCGATTGGAAGTGCAGTCCCGAGGAGGACCAGGTGGTGGCGGTGTGCAACTACGGAGAGTTCTCCCACCGCAGGCGCGTCGTCTATCGCAAGCCGGGGTTGTTTGTAATTATCGATGACGTGGAAGGACCGCGCGGCGTTTGGCTGGTGGAACAGTTCTGGCATGCCGCTCAAGAGGTAACCTCCGCAACCGCAAGCTCATTTCACATCGGCAGCCGGGCGCGACTGGTGGTGGAACCCATCGCAGCAAGGATCGAGGACGGTTGGAGGTCAAGGGTGCACGGCCAAAAGAACCCGGCGCCGGTGGTTGTTGTGTCTGCCAAAGTATCCCTGCCGGTGCGGTGGACCACGGTCCTCGATGTAACCGGCGAGACAGGGTATCAGCAGCTGGAAGCGTTGCGGGTTAAGGCCGGATTAGCCGATAAGTGATTGGTATAATGCGGGTAAGCGAAAAGGCCCGGGCAGACGGGAAACGAGGTTTTGATTGACTCCACCCATGAGGTACCCCTCTTCGGGGATTGGCGTGCCTAACGGAGCGGTGCTGCAGGCGCAGCGCGCCGACGAGCTGCGCAGTGTTGGGCAGGAGTTCGCATTCAAGATCTATCTGCTGTATCTGTTTGTCCTCTACAGCCGCGTTTTTGACTTCTTTTTTGTCGGATACCATATCTCGGCCGTTCTGATTCTTGCTGCAGTACCGGCCGCGCTTCTCAGCGGCGCGGGCAGAAATCTGTCCTTGCGCGGGCCGATGAAATGGATGGCTGCCTTTGTGCTGTGGTTTGGTCTCGCCGTTCCGTTCAGCGTCTGGAAAGGGGGTAGTTTCGAACAGTTCCGATTCCTTCTGATGACCATGGTGTCCCTGATTCCCATCCTTGGCCTACCCTCCAAATATCGTGATCTCCGCCGCATCTTCTTCGTGCTTGGCCTGGCGGTTTCCGTCTTCTCCGTGCTTTCGCTAACCATCGGGGACTTTGGAGGCGGCCGCATTTTCGTTGAAAAGGAGAGCACGTTCTCCAACACGAATGACATGGCGCAAATGCTGCTTCTGGGGCTGCCGTTTCTTCTGTTCTCCATTTACGAGCTGAGAAAGCAGCCTATCTTCGCGGGTCTCTATAGTCTGCTGCTGGTTCCCGTGTTGGTGTCGCTGGCGAGCACGGGGTCCCGCTCCATGGCGGTCGCGGCTGCCTTCATGTTTGTCGCGCTATTTTTTCGAGCCAACATCACCAACAAGCTGAGACTGCTGGTGGTGGGCGGTGTCTTACTCCTGAGTGGTATTGTCTTCCTGCCGCGGGTTGTCATCCTCCGATTTATGACCTTTTTTGAGGTGGCGAAAGTAAACGGAGTGTCAATGAGCGATTACGAGGCGCAGGTAAGCGCCCTGGAATCGACACTCAGCCGGCAGGAGCTCTTCCGCGCCAGTGTGGACTACACCATCAAACATCCGATTGTCGGGGTCGGGCCGGGCATGTTCTCGGTAGCTCGAGGTACCGATGGCGAGAAGATGGATATGGGAGGCGCCGGAATGTGGAAGGTGACGCACAATGGTTACACCCAGATTTCGAGCGAGTGCGGAGTTCCGGCGCTGATCTTCTTCCTGCTTATGCTGGGGGCTGCGTACCGGTCGTTGCGCCGGGCGGACAAAAGTCATCGCGGGCTTCCTTTTCCCGTTTCTGAGTCCATATGTACTGCCGCCTTCGCCGTCCAAATGGCCTTGCTCGGCTACGCCGTCTTCGCGACATTTCTGAGCATCGGCTATCAGCAGCATATGCACGTGATCGTGGCCTTCACGCTGACCATCGAACGCGTCGCCCAGTTGGAGCTGGAGCGGTTGAAACGCGCACAGAACCAGCCGCTGCAGGCCAAGCCGTCGGCGACGCAGAAGTTCTCGTACTCCATGCTTCCCCGCTAGGAACGGGTTATGTGCGGAATCGCCGGTTTTATTAGCGCCGTCCCTGTTTCCGGCCGGTCCCTGGTGGAGCGCATGGGCGCCACGCTGCGACACCGCGGCCCCGATGGAAGTGGATTCTACGTCGACGACTACGCCGGTTTGGCGCACCGCCGCCTGAGTATCATCGACGTGGCCGCGGGCCAGCAGCCGATGGCCAACGAAGACGGCTCGTTGCTGATCGTCTATAACGGCGAGATCTTCAATCACGACGCACTCCGGCAGCCTCTGGAAGCGGCCGGACACACTTACGGGACGCGCTGCGATACCGAGACCATCGTCCACTCCTACGAGCAGTACGGCCCGTCTTGCGTGGAGCGTTTCCGCGGCATGTTTTCATTCGCCATCTGGGATCGCACCCGGCGCCGTCTGTTCTGCGCCCGTGACCGTCTGGGCATTAAACCGTTCTACTACTGGACCGACGGACGCCTCTTCGCCTTCGCCTCGGAAATCAAGGCCTTGTTCGAGCACCCTGACATCGGCGCTCGACTGGACGAGGAGACGCTGCCCGAGTATCTGTCTTTTGGCTACGTGAGCGGCCAACGGACCATGTTCCGCGGTGTACGCAAACTACTGCCGGGACACACCATGGAAATCTCCCTTCGCGACGGCCGCCTGGAGTTCGTCACCCGTCAGTATTGGGATGTTCCGGAACCAGTGGCAGAACAACGCAGTGAGCGGGACTGGATCGCCGATTGCCGCCAGCGCCTGGAAGAAACCGTCCGCATGCGCCTTATGAGCGATGTCCCACTAGGCGTGTTTCTCAGCGGCGGTGTGGATTCCAGCGCCATCGCCGCGCTGATGAAGCCTTTGGTGGAGGGCCGCATCCAGACGTTTTCGGTGGGCTATCGGGAGGCGGCCTACAGCGAATTGGGGTTTGCGCGCCAAGTGTCGGAGTATCTGGATACGGATCATCATGAAGTGTTGTTGGGCCGTGAGGAGTTCTTTCAGGAACTGCCGAAGCTGATCTGGCACGAAGACGAGCCGATCGCCTGGCCGTCCAGCGTCTCGCTCTTCTTTGTGTCGAAGCTGGCTGCCGAGCGCGTGAAAGTGGTGCTTACCGGGGAAGGCAGCGATGAGCTGTTTGCCGGCTACGCTCGCTACGGGCACTACTTGTGGAATCAGAAAGGGATGGACCGGTACCGGAGTGTGGCGCCGCCGGGACTGCGGCGATCGGTGCGGGAATGGATCGGGACCTCGCCTCTGTTATCAGCCTCGATGCGCCGCAAACTGGGACACACGTTTTTCGGACTGGGTGAGAGCCTGGAGTCGCTGTATCTCGATAACTTTTACTCGGCGTTTTCCAGAGCCGGCCAGCGTGCTCTGTCCCTCACTGTCGAGGCTTCGCCCTACGACAGTTACTACGATTATTGGAACGCCCGGCGGCAGGCCCCGGCGCTCGAGCGGATGCTCTACGCGGATCAGAAAACGTATCTGGTGGAGCTGCTGATGAAGCAGGACCAGATGAGCATGGCGTGTTCCATTGAAAGCCGCGTGCCGTTACTCGATCATCCCCTGGTGGAGTTTGCGTCGCGAGTGCCGGCGTCGATGAAGATCCGCAACGGCAGCGGCAAGTATATCTTCAAGCGCGCTGTGGAGGACTTGCTGCCGCGCGGGATCGTCCACCGCACCAAGATGGGTTTCCCCACTCCAGTTCGGGACTGGCTGCGCGGCGCGCAGGCGCAGCCCCTGTACGATGCCATGCTCGCCTCAGGCAGTTTCCTGCGCGAGTATCTGGACACAGGCGCAATGGCCACGCTGGTGAAGGATCATCAGGAGGGCCGCCATGACTGCACGGACCGCCTGTGGCGCCTGCTGAACCTGCAACTGTGGGGCGATCTCTTCATCACCCGCAAACGGCAGCCGGATTGGGCGGTGGCCGCCCGATGAAGATCCTCTGGGTGAAGACCGGATTTCTTCACCCAACCACCCGAGGCGGTGACATCCGGACGCTGGAGATGCTGAAGCATCTGCACGCCCGCCACGAAGTTCATTACGCGGCGCCTTCCGACGCTTCGCAGCCGGAGGGCTTGGCGCGCTGTCACGAATACTGCTCCACGGTTCATTCGCGGCCCTTTCAACCGGCGCGAAAGCCGTCTCCCGCGTTCTTTGCAGAGTTACTGCGGGGCGTGGCCGATCCTTTGCCGGTCTCGATCTTTCGCTGGCATTCGGCTCCATTCGCCCGTCTGCTGGCCGATCTGCTGGCCCGCGAACGCTTTGACAGGGTCATCTGCGACTTCCTGGTCTCCGCGGTGAACCTACCTACTCCGAAGGGTTGCGTGCTCTTCCAGCACAACGTAGAGACGATGATCTGGCGACGCCTGGCCCAGAACGAGCGGCATCCTCTGAAGCGAGCCTATTTGGGCCGCCAGGCAGCGAAGATGTTTCGCTATGAGCGCGAGGTGTGCCGTGCCGCCCGCCGTGTCGTGGCAGTATCCGATGTCGATGCGGGGCTGATGCGGGAGATGTATGGGATTGAGCGGGTTGCTTCGATCCCCACTGGCGTGGATACCGAATTTTTCGCGCGCCCGGCGGGTACAGAGAAGACGGCCGACCTCGTCTTCCTCGGCTCCATGGACTATCTTCCGAACATTGAGGGCGTACGCTGGTTTGTGCGCGAGATCCTGCCTCTCATTCACGCCCGCAAACCCGATTGCACGCTCGCGGTGGTTGGCCGCAAGCCACCTGCTGAGATTCTGGCCTTAGGCGAAAAGGACCCTCGCATACGCGTCACCGGCACGGTTCTAGACGTACGTCCGTATCTGTGGGGCGCGCCCGTGTCTGTGGTTCCGCTGCTTAGCGGAGGCGGCACGCGATTGAAGATCTACGAAGCGATGGCGGCGGGCACGGCGGTAGTAAGTACAAAAGTGGGCGCCGAGGGTTTGATCGTAAATCCACCTCGCGACATCCGTCTCGCCGACACTCCCGGCCTGTTCGCGCTGGAATGCCTGGAGCTTCTGGGAAACGCCCTCGAACGTCATTCGATCGCGGAGGCGGCACTACGAATGGTCGAACAGCGGTTCTCCTGGGAACGGGTGAGCCTGGAATTTGAAAAGCTGCTCGACTGATCCCGGCGGCAGGTGCGGCGATGCTTACTGCGCGCCCCGATGCAGCAGCATGGTCTTGACAGTGTGGAACATGATGTACAGGTCGAGAGCCAGCGACATGTATTTGATGTAGTAGAGGTCGTATTCCAGCTTCACTACGGTGTCCTCGAGAGTGTTGCCGTACTTGAAGTTGATTTGCGCCCAGCCTGTGATGCCTGGCAGCACCGTGTGGCGCTGCCGGTAGAAGGGAATCTGGGTTTCCAGGGTCTTCACGAATTCAGGGCGTTCGGGACGCGGACCGACGATCGCCATCTCGCCTCGTAGAACGTTGACCAGCTGGGGTAGTTCGTCCAATCGCAGCAAGCGGAGCCAGCGTCCGAGAGGCGTGATGCGGGGGTCGTCCTTGGTCGCCCAGACCGCTCCCGTTTCGGCCTCGGCATCCACATACATCGAGCGGAACTTGTAGAGAGTGAAGACGCGGTCTCCGAGGCCAACCCGGGACTGGCGGAACAGGACAGGGCCTTTCGAAGTGAGCCGGACGGCGAGGGCTACCAGCAGCATGACCGGCGCAGCGATGACCAGGGTAAGCAGCGCGATCACCGAGGCCACACTGCTGCGCACCATTTGATTGCGGTGATGGGGACCGAAACGGCTGAAGATCAGCTGTGAAGGGCGCAGTTCCTGGATGCAGATGCGCGTGAACGCCGTTTCATACAGCGTGGCGCTTTCTTCCACATGGACGCCGGAGAAACTGAGATCGAGGAGGTCGTAGACCGGAAGACGGTGCCGGCGCTCCGACATTCCCACAACGATGCGGTCCGGCTTTACTGCCGCAACTACCTCGCGCAGCTTCGACAGGGGGCCGAGAGATGGGCAGGGAAAGCCATCTTCGATGGAGTCTTCGAAATCGAGGTAGCCTAAGGGGACAAAGCCGAGTTCGGCGCGTTCTATCAGCCGCTCCACGATTTGGCGGACGATCGGATTCCGGCCGATGAAGAGGATACGCTCTCCGATGCTACAGACCACACGGCTGTAAAGCATGCGCCACAGCGGAAGCACGAGCAGGCAGAGCCCGCTGCCGATGATCATGATCCAGCGCGGCAGGCGCCAGCTGGCATTGACATAGGCCAGCGTCCCCTGAATCAGAAAGGCCACACCGAGCACCAGGCACACCTGTTGGATCAGCATCGTGCGGTTGCGTACTCGCACGTTTTCGTAGAGGTCAGTGAGGTAGAGGCCAAAAAGAATACTGAGCGCGACGGCGATGATGCGGATCAGGCCATCTTCGTAGAACAGGAAAAGCTGAAACTCATCCCTGCGATCGACCAGGGTGGCCGCGAGGAAGCAACCTACGATGAGGATGGTCTCCGATACCAGCAGTCCAATGACGCTGGAAGGGATGAAGACACGGAACAATTGAATCATCGATATCGGCCGGACCGGCGACACCCGCCGCACCCGCCAGTGTCCAGCTTACACGAGGGATGTGGGTGCCTCGGCGGGCACAACCCCCTTTACCTTCCGAAGAACTCTCCAGAGTCCGGCCCTACCAAACCATCAGGAAACCGACGCCGCGGCAAGGGCGGCGCCACGAGGCCGAATCGCTCATGCCAGCGTTTCCAAGCCTCTTGTGTGAATACTCCTGCCGGTGCGTCCTCCAATACCTTCCGGAACTCTTCCAGCGGCACGAAACGCTCGGCTATGGCAAAATCTGCTGACGACCCATACACCATAAGGTGGGTGAGAAATGTCTTCAAGTCCCCCAGCGTCTGCTCCGGCCGGTCGTACCAGACCACCTTTTTCGCCACCCGCAGCAGTTCCTCGGGATAGGGCGCTGTAAGGGTCATCGCTCCAACCCCTCAGGCTTTAGACCCCGGCTGGAACGCAGGACAGGCAGTTTCTCAAGATTGACCGCTTGAGCCCAGCGCGTCAGGTCGCGTTGCATCCCAGCCGGCACCCGGTCCAGCGTCCCGTCCCATAAAACTGCAACGCCCGGATGCTAATCTCCGGCTCAAATTTCCGGTCGATGGCCTTCGCCGCTGCCAGCCCAGTTCCCACATTCACCCCATGCGAAGCCAGCGTATGGATGTCGATGTAGTCCTTCCAACTCCCACGGGCTTGGATCACCCGCATCTTCATCCCAGCCAAGTCCACCAGCGACGCTACATGCACCAGGGAACCGCCCGCCCGCCGCGGATCTTCGATTCGACTGAGTGTATCCAGTCCCCCGAAAAATGCCAGTTTGACAGGACCACCACTGTCGACGAACGCCTCCAGAGTGTCCCGTTTTCGCTGCACCCAAGCATTTGGATCGGCCGGATCCAGCCCCCGAAAAAAGGGGAGCCGGGACGCCAGGCGATCTGGGTCGAAGCTGTCGGAGGAGAAGAAGTCGAAGTCCTCGGAGATGCGGTGGCCGAGCTGCAACGCAAGGGCCGTTCCCCATACAACACAAAATCAGACGGCACGGCATCAAGCTCCGGCCATATCCGACGCTGTGATTCGGGCAGGATGTCCAGACGGGGCTCGAACGTTGCCGGCATCAAGCTTTGCCGCCGGAAGCGGCCTGCTCCTCCCTGGCGCCGGCTTCGGCATCGCTGGCAGACTTTTCATCCTTCATCGCCTTTGAGCTCCTCAAGAAGCGGCCCGCCGCGTTGGTCCATAATCCCATATATGGTTAATTATCGGGCAGCACAGAAAAACAATATAGCTACTAGATGATCGTTCTGTTGATAGTTAGCCAATAGGATTCTCGTCGATCTTGTACTT
>JBDTMC010000006.1:0-45412 GCA_039934475.1 Bryobacteraceae bacterium
CCCCAAATCGTCGTCCGCAACCTTGAGGGCGCGGGCGCTGTAGTCCTTGCGGGTTGAGACGCCCATTGCCGTCTCAGTAAGGTGCCGGATGGGCTCGGAAATGACCCTCTGCAGCTTCGCTGCCAGCAGGAGTGCCAACAACGCGGCGGCAAATAAGATGAGGGTCATCACCCCTGCGGATCTTTGAACTTGCGCATAGATATCGTTCAGATCGGACTGAAGATATAGCGTTCCTAGCGGCGAGCCCGCGGACAGGATCGGTCTGGTGAGTCTTATCCGGCCCCGTTGCGTTTGGCTCTGATTCGACAGGACGCTGCGGAAGGAAGGGACTTCTCTGGGGCTATTGTCGCGGCTATAGGTGGCAAAAACCTGGCCTCTGGAGGCGTAAATGACGGCAGACTCGATGGAGCGTTTCGCCTTGAGTCCGGAAAGCAGTTCTCGCGCCGCTTTGGGATCGTCGAAAACAAGCGCCGCCGAGGTGTTGGATGCGTAGATCTCCGCCAGCACCAGAAGATCGTTCTTCACAGCACTGTATTGGGCGAAGCTTCCGTACGCCAGACTCGCAATACAGGCAAGGATCAATGTGGAAAAAACCGTTCCCATGATGATGAGAACGAGTTTGCTCTTCACCGGGAGATTCCGATATTTCGGGAATGCCAGTGCTGTCTGCCGTGTCATTTTTTCCCCACTTGAGCCAAACTCAAAAGCCTGGAACTGATGTGTAAGCCTGCCCGTTCCGCTGCCTCCTGATTAATTTCGAAGCGAACCTTGCCCTCATCCAGCTTGAAATTGATTACACCGCCATCCGTAGTGAATCCTTGAAATTCTCCAACGGTTAAGACTCCGCTGTTCTTCAGGCTGCTCGCGATGGAATGGAATCGCTTCCGCTCCGCCGAGCCCACAAAAAGGATGTGGCAACTCACGGGCTGCTGAGCGGTGGCAATCTGACGAACGACAAAGGGATGCCCCTCAACGAGTTTCCCCGCAATTGCCCTCTCCAGCGCGCCGCCGAATGGATTCTCCCCCAGGATGCAGATGACAATCGGGTCGGTGCCATTCTTGAAGCTGGACGCCGGCCATTCCACATACTTCGCGAAGTGAAAGAGGAAGAACGCCTTCACTTCGTATTCGTCAACCTGCCCTTGGAGCGGGACCATCAACGTGGTCAGTACGGCAGCCGCGATTATGAGCCGGGTCAACATCCGATGCTTAAAAGGGGCACACCCTTCGGGGGGCCTTGTGAGAGTTCACGAATCAAAACCTCCACAGAATCTGGCCATACACACTGCGGACGACTTGTGTTCCAATCACATTCTGAGAATCGCCGAACTCGAGAGTGCGTGGGCGCAACAGGTTCTGCCCCACCAAGCTGATCTCCGCCGAATCGCCGAGACGCCGGCCCAGCTTTAAATCAAGGCGCGCGTGGCCGGGAATGCTCCCGCCGGGCAGCCGAGCGGTGTAATACAAGGACTGGTCGAACTCCGTCCGTGCCGACAGATTTACGGAAGACCGAATGGTGAGCAGGTTCTGCGGAAAGCCCGTGGCAATGGTGGCCGAGGGCAGACCCTGGGAAGCCGGGTCCTGGTGCAGGGTCGCGTGCAGGTAGGAGTAGCCTGGCCGGATTCGCCAGCGTGAGTTGACTCTCCCATTGAGCGAAACTTCGCCGCCATACGTGGTCCCGCTCGCCATATTTTCATTAAGGAGCGGCACTTCGTATCGCAAAGGGGAACCCGGGATGACCACCAGTGACTGCGGCTCATTTGTCTGCAGATTGCGATAGACGCTGAAAAATGTCGCGATATCCAGTGAGAGTGACTTCGTTATCTCAGATCGATAACCCAACTCAAAGTCCCTGAGCTCTTCGCCCTTGATGAGGGGATTGCCGTAGAAGCGGAGCACTTGAACGGTGTCCGGGCCAATCGGTATCGTCTGCAGATCGGTTTGCAAGGCCGTGTCTGCCCTTGCGGGCTGGCGGACGGCACGCGACGTGGCGGCCCAAACCGCATATTTGCTGTCGGGCGGACTCCAGGCTACTCGCACATTCGGTTCGGGCTGCACACCGGTATAGGCGTTGCGCTCCAGTTTGCATCCGAGCGTTAGCCAGAACGAATCCGTGACGCGGATCTCATCCTGCAGGAATCCGCCGTATAGGCTATCGGTCCTGGACGGGGGCGAGAAGGAGATGGCATATCCGGGAGACAGCCCGGAACTGCTTACCCGGTAGCCAAGACCCCACACAATATCGTGACGGCTGCCAGCGGCGATATGGTGCTGAAAGTCGAGATCAAAGGTCTTCAAGACTTCCGGCACGCCCAGATCGGCACGGCGATACGTGTCGTAGTACGCCTGAAACGACGTTTGTGAACCGCCTTCCAGCGTATGGGACCAGCGCGCGAGAAGGTTACCTCCGGCCGCGTCGGGATTCTGATTGTAGATGCGATCATACGGAGTCGGGAGGAAGTTGCTTCGCAACGTCTGGCTCGCCTGGTTGGCGAATAAGACGCCCTGTACCGTCACGGAGTCGCGGGTTGTGGGATCCCAGTCCGAGCGGAATCCTGCTGTCGATCGCCTCCAGTGGTCCGCGGCCCGTGAGTTGTCCGGCATCGCCGAATTTCCGATATCGAAATACCTTCCGTAGATCCGGTAGTCGATATTCTTGCCGGCCGATCCGCCGTATTGGAGCAAGCCGGACACTTTCAATTGGGAGCCGGCGGCGGCCGTTGCGAGTCCGCCCTTCGTACTTTTGGCGGATTTCGTGAAAATACTGATCACGCCGTTGACGGCGTTGGCGCCCCATACCGAGGCTCCGGGTCCGCGAACGACCTCGATCCGGTCAATATTCTCCAAAGGGGCGCCGATCTGCTCCCAATACACGCCGGAGAAAGACGGGGTATAGACCGTCCTGCCGTCCACCAGCACCAGCACCTTATTGGAGTAGCGGGCGTTGAAGCCCCGAACGCTGATCGCCCAAGCATTGGCGTCGATCTGTTGCACATCCACACCCGGCGCCATTCGCAGTAAATCGGGGATATTCGTGGCGCCGGAACGGCGAATGTCGTCCTGATTTATGACAAATACGGCAGCCGCGGTCCGGGAAAGCTTTTGTTCTCTTTTTGAGACGGACGTGACAGTGATGGCCATCAGGTCTTCCACCTCCATCCGGCTGAGGTCGATCTTCGCTGGTGTCTGTGCCGCGGCGTGGGTAAGCGCAGCCATGCCGAGTGTTATCGGGAGGGCTAGACACGAGCAGTGTAGAATGAAACCCGTCACTCGGCGCCTATGCAATGGCATTGGCTGGGCCGAGCCGCCTACGTTGGGGCCGGATCGATGCGAACCGCTGACTATCGTGTGGTGGGAGCACGGTTTCAGGTAGAGTTCCAGACTATTTAGGATAACGAGTTAAAGTTCTGTTAGTACTAGTTCGGTACTATTTCGAGTATATGGTGGGAAACTTACCCTGTCAACGATGCAGATTAAGGCAACTATAAAGCCGGAAATACCCGCGAATAGACGCGGTGTTCTAACATCGTGTTCGCAAGCGCGGAATACTGGTTTCTCCCTGCAAAACGATAGCGTGCTGCGTGGGTCTCCAAATTGGGATAGAATCTTCCGGGGAACCTTGTCTGACACCGTCGCCGCCCGCGGGCTTCGGTCGGCCTATGCTTAAGACTGGAAGGTTCCGATTCTGTTCGACGTTTGTAAAGGCGTGATTCATGGCTATCTCACTTGTAAAGTTGGCCCCGCTGCCAGTGGTTGCCCTGGCGCTGTTCGCCGTGTCGCGGCCCCCTGAAGTTCCATTCAAGGTTCATTCGTTGGACTTGGGCGGCAACGAACCAGCCGCCCTTGCCGACATCAATAAAGATGGCAAGGTGGATATCGTATCCGGTGAGAACTGGTACGAGGCTCCCACGTGGAAGCAGCATCACTTCCGCGATCTGCCCTACGCAAACAATTACATCGACGATTTCAGCGATTTACCTGTCGACGTCAACGGCGACGGTGATCCCGATATCGTGAGCGTTCACTGGTTCGCTAAGAAAGCGGAATGGTGGAAGAACCCGGGCAAGGGCGGCGGCAAATGGACCGACACCACCATCGATGACGGTCACCCGATCGAATTTGCCTTCCTCGCCGATTTGAACAACGACGGTAAGGCACTGGAACTGCTGCCGCAATGGGGCGACGACAAAGCGCCGCTGACGTGGTACGAAGTGAAGGACGGCGCGTGGGTGAAGCACACCGTCAGCGACCGCAGTTACGGCCACGGGATTGGGGCGGGTGACGTGAATGGGGACCATCGCACGGACATCCTCACGCCGCAGGGCTGGTTTGAAGCGCCGCCTGATCCCCGTAACGGGAAATGGATCTTCCATCCGGACTGGTCGGAAAAAGAGGCGCTCGGCTTCCTTCATGTCACCGACGTGGACGGCGATGGCCGTAACGATGTGGTCACTTCCTACGCCCACAACTACGGCATTTTCTGGATGAAGCAGGGAACTGACGGCAAGTTCACCAAAAATCTGATCGACGATTCGTGGTCCCAAGCGCACGCGGTCAGCCTGGTGGATGTGAACGGCGATGGCCGTCTCGACATCCTTACAGGTAAGCGCTATATGGCTCACAATGGCCACGACCCGGGAGAAAAAGAACCCCTGGGTATCTACTGGTATGAATCCGTGAAGACCGCGGATGGCAAGATCGACTGGGCCAGGCACGTCATCGAGTACGGTTCGCGCGTAGGCGGTGGTATGCAAATCCCCGCGGCCGACCTGGATAGCGATGGCGATATCGACTTTGTCGTGGGCGGCAAAAGCGGCCTGTTTTTGTTTGAGAATCTCACCAAGAGGGCATCGAAATGAGCAAGAAGATTTCCATTGGATCGTGGGCCTACACAATCGGCCCGTATGGGAAGAATCCCATCGACTTCGATACGGTCTGCGACCGTCTGAAAGAACTGGGTTTCGACGGCGTGGAGTTGGGGGCATTCCCTCCCCATCCGAATCCAGGTAATCCGAACGGTCCCGATAGCGAGTGGCCTGGCGCCATGCCCGGTAAGGCCGAGCGCGCCGAATTGAAGGCTAAGCTGGCCGCTAAGGGTCTTGGCTTAAGCGGAATTGCGGCGAACCTATGGGGCGAAAAATTGATCAATACCGACGATCAATCGAAGTATATTTCCGAGTTTAAGAAGAACGCCGAGTTCGCGGCCGATCTTGGCATTAAGGGCGTCCGTGTGGATTGCGTACAGCCGCCCACCATTCACCGCGAAGTGGATTACAACACCGCGCTGAGCCGTGTGGTCAATACATGGAAGACCTGTAGCGACATCGCCGCCGATCACGGTCTGTATGTGACGTGGGAGTTTGAGCCCGGCTTCGCGTTCAACAAACCAAGCGACATCGTGCGCGTCCACGATGGCGTCGGCAAGGCGAATTTTGGCCTGCAGTATGACACCTGCCACGGCCAGATGGTGGGCGTGATGGGAACGCGTCAGGAAGGCGAGAAAGAAGTCTTTGAGTCGCAGATTGACCTCATCCATTTACTTTCTGGCCGTATTAACCACATACACGTAATCGATTCCGATAACAGTTGTCACAAAGACGCCAACGGCGACGACGAGACCTCGGCCCACCCGCCGTTCGGCCTCGGCACTCTCAACTTCGATGAGATCATGCCGGAACTGGTAAGGGCTGCGCCGCTGGTCCAGACCTGGTGGACCATCGACCTGTGCTTCTGGCCCGACGCCTGGGCCGCCACGGCCACCTGCAAGGCCGCTGTGGATGCATTAAACGCGAAGTACGGCTCCGACTAGGGAAGGGAATTGGGATCCATGGCAAAAGAACTACGAGTTGGCATGGTGGGCTATGGCTTCATGGGCCGCACCCACTCCAACGCTTACAAGCGTTTGAATGACTTCTTCCCGGTGGAACACCGGCCCGTGCTGAAGGCTGTTTGCGCCCGCAATCCGGAGAAGGCGAAAGCGTTCGCCGATAACTGGGGCTATGAGCGGATTGAAAGCGATTGGCGCAAGCTCTGCGAAGCGCCGGATATCGATCTGATCGACATCGGCTCGCCTAATGACACGCACTACGAGATCGCCTTGCTGGCCGCCAAGAACGGCAAAATGATTCTGTGCGAAAAGCCGCTGGCGATGAATGTGAAGCAGGCTGAAGAGATGACGAAGGCTGTGGAAGCGGCCGGCGTCCCTAACATGGTCTGGTTCAACTATCGCCGTGTGCCCTCCATCGCGCTCGCGAAGCAGCTGATTGACGAAGGGCGTGTGGGGCGCGCGTTTCACTATCGCGCCACGTACCTACAGGATTGGACCATCGCGGCGGACGTACCGCAGGGCGGAGCGGGCCTGTGGCGCCTGGATGTGAATGTAGCAGGCTCCGGCGTCACCGGCGACCTGTTGGCCCATTCCATCGACACCGCGATGTGGCTGAACGGCGCTATTACACGCGTGGTGGCGAAGACGGAGACGTTCGTCAAAGAGCGCAAACACGCCATCACCGGCCAGGTGGAACCTGTCGGCATTGACGATGCCTGTATGTTCCTAGCTGAGTTCGCCAACGGCTCCATCGGGACGTTTGAATCTACGCGCTACGCTCGCGGCCGGAAGAACTTCAACACGTTCGAAATGAACGGCGCCGATGGCAGCCTATACTTCGATCTCGAAGAGCCGGAGTATTTGCAGTACTTCGAGTACAAGCAGATTCAGTCGGGCAAGAAGTTGGAATCGCATGTTACGGGGTGGCGCAAGATCCACACCACTAACAGCGAGCACCCGTACATGAATCGCTACTGGGTTCCGGGAACCTGCATCGGCTACGAACACACGTTCCTTAACGCCCTGGCTGATTTCGTCATGGGCATTGAGAGCGGCAAGCCGGTGCAACCCGACTTCCGGAACGCACTTCAAACGCAAAGGGTCTGCGATGCTGTCATTGAATCGGCGCGTTCGGGTCAGTGGATGGCAACGGGCGTCGAACTCTAATCGGCCTCCTCAGAGACCTGTCACAAATTGTATGGACGACTGAGGGAAAGGCGTTTTCACGGGGGTGGGCGCCTCTATGCGCCCCTCATTCTTGCGGGTGAAGCTCTCCGAACACGGTTGGCACCAGTTCTGCCACCGTCGGATGGATATGGACCGACTCACGTAGAAGTGCGGCGGGTTTGCGGGCATACATCGCTGTGAGGATGCAGTGGATCGCCTCATCCCCGCCAACACCGAAGATAGTGGCGCCGAGAATTTCCTCGGTTGCGGCATCTACCAGAACCTTCATAAAACCGGTGGTTTCACCCTTCTCAACCGCGCGACCTACCCGAGTCATGGGGCGAACTCCCACGAGGGCCTTCCGTCCCAGTTTCCGTACCTCTTCTTCAGTCAAACCGATGCGGGCCAACGGTGGATCGACGTAGAGGGCATAGGCGGAAATCCGATCGGAGACACGCCGCTGATGGCCGTCTAGCAGATTCGCCGCCACAATCTCGAAGTCGTTGTACGAGGTGTGGGTAAAGGCGCCGCGGCCGTTGCAATCCCCCAAGGCCCAGATGGTCTCGACATTGGTCCGCAGTTCGTCGTTCACCTGGATGAAGCCATGAGCGTCTGTGGCGACACCGGCTTTCTCAAGGCCGAGATCGTCAGTGTTGGGCACCCTGCCCATCGCCAGCAGCAGGTGAGAGCCCCGTACTTCAGGGCTACCATCCCCGCAGTCCACATGCACCGCAATGTCCTTGCCTCTACCTGACAAACGAAGACACTCCGCGCTCAGCCGAAACTCGATGCCTTCAGACTCCAACAGGTCCTGCACGGCCTTGCGGACATCCTCGTCCTCACGGCTGATGAGCCGGGCTCCGCGTTCCACGACTGTCACGCGCGCGCCGAAGCGGCGGTACATCTGGGCGAATTCCAAACCCACAAAGCTACCGCCGACGATGATCAGATGTTCGGGGACTTCCTCCAGATCGAGCACAGTCGAACTCGTCAGAAACGGAACATCGTTGACGCCGGGCATATCGGGAATCCGCGGTCTCGCCCCAACATTCAGAAAGATGTGTTTCGCCGAAAGGATTTCATCGTCAACGCGAACCTGATCGGCCGATTCGAATCGAGCCACTCCGCGCAGGAGGGTGCAGCCGGGCATGCCCTTCAGCCAAGCCTCGCTGCCGTTGCGCGACTTGGCGACGATCTTGTCTTTTCGAGCCTTCACCTGCTTCATATCGACGCGCGATACGCCATCCATCAGCACGCCATACTCGGAGCAAGTGCGGACCATATGCGCCACCTTGGCGCTGGCCACCATGGCTTTTGTGGGAGTACACCCGGTATTTACGCAGGTGCCGCCCACGAGGTCCTTCTCCACCACCGCGATGTTCCAGCCGGCCTTGGTGAGCCGGCCGGCCAGTGCCGGGTTCGCCTGCCCGGTTCCGATGAGCACCGCATCGAAGGAGCGCACGGTCATAGAACCGCCAGGGAAATGATCGAGATGAGAATGGCGATGCCATCCTCGAGCAACGCGGCCGGGGTGTCGCTGCCAAGTAGCGACGCCAGCTTGCCGCGCACGGCCGCACCGCCGAGCGTTCCGGCTACGGCTCCAATCATGCCGAGAATTATCCCTGCGACCAGCATCTCCGATGCCGCGCCTACCGTTGCGCCCACCAGCGCGCCGCTCACGATGCGGGCGATAAACTGCGGTGGCGTTTTGCGGCTGGGAGTTTTCGGGAGTTTGTCATTCACCAGTTCGCCCAGAGCGAGGATGGTGAAGATGATGGGAGTAAATTGAAAGCCCATGAAGGCGAGTCCCGTGTCGGCAACCTTGAGCAGCCCCAATCGAGCGGCCCAACTCGCCGCCGCGGGTGCTGTCATCGTTCGAAGGCCCGCTACCAGGCCAAGTAGAAATGCAAGAGTGAGATGCACGTGTACTCCTTTTCAGTGGATCAATAGTCAGTAGACAAAAGTGTAGCGGGAAATATCGATTTGCTCCAGACCCACCATGGGTATCCTGTGCTGCCTCTTTGTAGGTAGCTTCGGGAGGCTATCTGACCAGTTTCTCAAGCAGGCTCGCGGCGTAGTCCGGTCCGCCGGCGTTGCGAAACAACTCTGCGAGCTTCTGTGCTTGCTTCCGGAAGGAAGGCTCGTTTAGCAATCGCTCTACTGCGGCGCGCAGCACCGTGGGTGTGCACTTGCGCGGCTCGATTCGTAAACCCGCGCCGAACTCCACCACTCTCTGCGCAATCTCCGGTTTATCCCATTCGGTGGGTGTAATCACCAAAGGAACACCCGCCACGAGGGCCGCGAGCACGGTACCCGCCCCGCCGGTAGTCACCATCGCCGCGGTTTTCGGCATCAACTCACTGTGAGAAACCCAACGCACCAAATGAATATTCGCTGCCAGGTTTCCCAGGCCCATCTCTTCCGGCTGCCGATCGCCGCCGGTAGACATGATTACTTCCATCCCCCGGTTCGCCAGCCCCTCGGCGGCGGCCGTCATCAAGAACGGTTTGCCCACGTGGACCGTGCCCTCTGAGACATGCACCCACGGCCTGTCCTTCGGCAGCTCGTCCAGCCACGTGGCGGGTCCTTCATGCTGCGGGCTGTTCCATTCGCACGCACCGACGTAATGCACGGACGGTGGCAAATCATGACGGTCGTAATCAAACTCCGCAGTGCCGCGAACCAAATGCAGCGGAAGTTTCCCGGTAAACTCGGGCACCGAAGTATGAATCGGAGCCAGTCCGTGCGCTCTCCGAATGTCAGTCACTTCACGGCGAAACCCACCGGCCAGCATGTCCTGTGAAATCCGAACCACCTGCGAAATCAACCGCGTCCGGAAATCCCGAGGGCGGGGAAGTCCCAGTCCAAACGGCGGCGCATCCGGACCCGGCACCATACACCCAGGCACAAACGACGAAAGCGCTACCGGAATTCCGGTCTTCTCCCACAGCACCAGAATCGGGCCCCACACGCTGACATCGGTGACAATCACATCTGGCTTCCAGCTTGTGAGCAGAGGTTCAATGTCGGCGATCTGGCCGGGAATCGTCCCCAGCAACCAGTCGCGCAGCATCTTACTGTACTGGCGCCACCCGGTGAGACTCATGCCGCCGCGATTGCCGGAGAACAGCGTCTTGTAGAGATTTTCTTCGCTGAAGTGCTGAAAGGGAAAATGGAGAAATCCCTCTCCCTGAAGGACCTTCCCGCCGCGCGACCCTGTATAAAAGGCGCACTCATGCCCGCGTTCCCGCAGCGCGTGGGCGATGGAAATTTGAGGGAAAAGATGGCCCGGCAAAGGCAGGACAGTGAAGAGAAATTTAGCCACTCTATTCCTGGGCGTCTTTGTATTCTTCAAACCACGCCATCTGAATAGCTTCCAGCTTCCCCTCGGTAGACTTCGTCGGGTCGTCTTTGAACGATTCCAACTCGGTAACCCACTTATGCAGGTCGGTGAACCGCACTGTCAGCGGATCCACATCCGGATACTTATCCTGCAAATCGATGCCGAGATCTTCGGCGTCATCCCAGGTCAAACCCTTCATTGGATCTTGGTCCCCTTCAGAGCGTTGCTCACGGCGCTGTTCATCATGTTCTCGGCGAGGTTCATCGTCGCATCGTTCAGCTTGTCGATCTGAGCCCGAATTAGCGCGTAGTCGTCGCCATTGTAAACCATCAGCAGTTCGTTGATCGCCAGGTCGATCAAGCCTCGCTGTTCGTCGTTCAACTCCAGCCACGCATCGTTCTGCTTCGCCTTATCGGTGGCCGCCAGAATCGCATCCGCCTCAACGCGCGCCTCGCGCACCTGCCGCTCTTTCAAATCCTGCTCGGCCTTCTCGAAGCTCTCGATGATCATGGCTTCCACCTGTTCATCGGTGAGACCGTAGGACGGCTTCACATCGACGGTCTGTTCCTTGCCGGTGCGGAGATCGCGCGCCGCCACACTCAGAATCCCATTGGCGTCGATCAGGAACCGGACTTCCACGCGCGCCATGCCGGCGGGCACCGGCTCGATGTCTTTCAAATCGAACCGCGCCAAGCTGCGGCAATCCTTGGCCAGTTCACGCTCGCCTTGCAGCACATGGATGAGGACATTCCGTTGTCCATCAATGGACGTCGTGAAGACTTCCGTCGCGCTCGCGGGAATCGTCGAATTGCGGTGGATGAGTTTCGATACCACACCGCCCATCGTTTCAATGCCCAGCGATAATGGCGTCACGTCCAGCAGCAGCTTGTCCTGCACGTCGCCGCTTAGAATTCCGGCCTGCACCGCCGCCCCCAGCGCCACCACTTCGTCCGGGTTCAAGTCGGTGTGCGGCCGCGCCTTGAACAAAACCTCCACCGCGCTGCGAACCATCGGAATGCGCGTCGATCCGCCCACCATCACGACTTCGTCAATCTGCTCCGGGCTCAGCCCAGCGTCCTGCAAACAGCGCCGGCATGGCCCTAGTGTGCGGTCCACGATATCGGCAATCAGTTTCTCAAACAACTCGCGCGTAATCGCCCGGGTGTACTTCTTGCCGCGATAGTCAAGGTCGATGGAAGTCACCGGGACAAACGACAGTGTCTCTTTCGCGTGAATCACCGCGCGACGCAGCCGCTGTACGCCCTCGCCGTCGTGCGAAATATCTTCACCCCATTCGCTCTGGATATCCTCGAGCGCGATGGTGATCAGCCGGTTGTCGATGTCGTCGCCGCCCAGATGCGTGTCGCCGTTGGTCGCCAGCACCTCGAAGATGCCGTCTTTCAGCCGCAGAATCGAAACATCGAACGTGCCGCCGCCAAAGTCGTAAACCGCAATCACACCCTCATTGCGCTTATCCAGGCCATAAGCCAGCGAAGCCGCAGTCGGCTCATTCACGAGCCGCAACACTTCCAAGCCAGCGATCTTCCCGGCGTCTTTGGTGGCTTGGCGCTGGGCATCGTTAAAGTAGGCCGGCACGGTGATCACGGCCTGCGTGATCTCCTCACCGAGGAAGATCTCCGCGTTCGCTTTCAACTGTTGCAGCACGTAGGCCGAGATCTCAGGCGGCGTAAACATGCGGTCGCCCAGCGCCAGCCGCACCACGTTTTCGCTGCCCTCGGCAATGCGGAACGGGAACAACTTCACTTCATCCCCGATGTCGCCCACGCCTTTGCCCATCAGCCTTTTCACCGAATAGACGGTGCGATCCGGGTGTTCAATCAAAGCCTCACGCGCCGGATTTCCGGCGATCAGCTCGCCCGCCTCCGTCAACGTAACAATGCTCGGAACCAACCTGTCGCCATCTGCTCCAGGGATCACTTTCGGACCCGTCAGATCCATGTACGCCACCAGGCTGTTGGTGGTGCCGAGGTCGATACCTACAATGCGCGGCTTCTGGGCCGACGCGAAATCGATTTGAAATAAGGAAGCCATGTCGTAATGAAGAAGGGTCTGGCTAGTGCGAAACGGCGAGTTCTTTATTCACCGTATCCACCAGGTTTCGGATATAGCGGCGGCGGTTTAACACGCCACGAATGGCCTGTAGCGCCTCGTGGGCGTCCTTGACTGTGCCCGTTTTGTCATGCTGAATGAAAAGCTGCTCCAACTCCGAATCGATCGCATCGCGCATGGCGACAAACTTCTGCTTCGATTCTTCCAGCGGCCCGCGAGCATCCTGGTCGCCGCCGCGCAACTCTTCCAGCGCCATGTTCAACTCAAACACTTCCTCCAACAACTCCGGAGGAACGTCCTTGGTGCGCTGCTCGCCGATGTCGAAGCCGTTTTCCCTGAGGACGTATTCAGCGCGCAATACCGGATCCCGCAACGTGCGGTAGGCGTCGTTCAGAATCGCCGTCGCTTCGAGGGAATTCTGCTTCTCCACCGCCTCGCCGCGCGTGTACCGGTCGGGGTGCACCAAGCGGCTCATCTTGTAGAACCGCTGTTGGAGATCGTCCGCATCGACACTCAGGCGGCGCGGCAGGTCGAGGAATCGATAGTAGTCGGGCGTCGGACGCAGCAGGTGATTACAGAACTGGCAGAAGAGGCTTGCTTCCGACGGATGCCCGCAATGCCAGCAGCCTTGCTCCGTCATTACGCCGTAAACGACGTTCCGCAGCCGCAGCTTTTCTTCGCATTCGGATTGTCGAACGCAAAGCCGGACTGCATCAACGACTCTTTGTAGTCAAGGGTCATGCCGTCGAGGAAAATGTAGCTCTTCGGGTCGACGTACACCTGCACGCCGTCAAACTCGAAAACCTTATCCGTCGTACGCGGCTTCACCTCGAACCTGAATAGGTAGCTGAGACCGGAACACCCTCCGCCCAGGACTCCCAGGCGCAAGCCTCCGTTGACGCCTTCTTTTTCGAAGGCTACTCGAATTTTGTGGATCGCCTTATCAGTTAGCTGAATCATAGAACACACTTACACGGTCCGCCTTTACGGGGACTCGCTACTCGGGGGCTGGCAGCCATCAAACCATGCCCGGAGGGATGGAGTCCAGCCCCTTCTCTGCTATCCCCCGGCCGGACTTCGCAGTCCGTAGTGAAACGCTCCCTTACGGTCGGGGCTCGGTCACTTTGCTGATTCCTTTGCCACGGACCGTTAGGCCTGCTGCGCGACTGGAGTCGCCACTTCCTGCTTCTTCTTATAATCCGTGATCGCTGCCTTAATGGCGTCTTCGGCCAAAACGGAGCAGTGAATCTTCACCGGCGGCAGGCTCAGTTCCTGCACGATGACCGTGTTCTTGATGTCGAGAGCCTCGTCCACCGTCTTGCCCTTCAGCATCTCAGTGGCGAGCGAGGAACTCGCGATTGCGCTGCCGCAGCCAAACGTCTTGAACTTCGCCTCTTCGATGATGTGGGTAACGGGATTCACCTTCAACTGCAGCTTCATCACGTCGCCGCATTCCGGCGCACCCACCATCCCGGTACCGACGTTGGGGTCGTTCTTATCGAGCGAACCCACGTTGCGCGGGTTGTTGTAATGATCCAAAACCTTATCGGAATATGCCATTTGCTGTTTCTCCCAGATTCGAATTCTTCTAGTGCGCCGTCCACACAACCTTAGACAGGTCCACGCCCTCTTTCACCATCTCGTACAGCGGCGAAAGCTCACGCAACTTCCTCACTACTTCGATCACGCGGTTCGTCACGTAGTCAATCTCGTCATCGGTGGTGAACCGGCCCAGCCCGAAGCGAATGGAGGAATGCGCCAGATCGTCACCCGCGCCCAAAGCTTTCAATACGTAGCTAGGTTCCAAAGTCGCCGACGTGCAAGCCGAACCGCTCGACACTGCTACATCGTTGATGCCCATCAGCAGGCTCTCGCCTTCCACATACGCGAAGCTGATGTTCAAATTGTGCGGCAGGCGGCTCTCCATCGTGCCGTTGATATAGACCTCGTCCAATTCCGAGGTCAGCTTGTCCTTCAACCGGTCGCGCAGCGTCCGCAGCCGCACCGACTCAGTCGCCATCTCCTGCTGGCACAGCTCGCAAGCCTTGCCGAAACCGACGATCCCCGGAACGTTCAAAGTGCCGCTGCGCATGCCACGCTCATGACCGCCGCCGTCCATCTGCGCGGTTAGCTGAACGCGCGGGCTCTTCCGCCGCACATACAGCGCGCCCACACCCTTCGGCCCATAGAGCTTATGCGCGGTGATCGACATCAGGTCGATGTTGTCTTTGATCACGTTCACCGGAATCTTGCCCACTGCCTGCACGCCATCGGTGTGGAACAACACGCCGCGCGCCTTCGCAATCTTACCGATCTCCGCAATCGACTGCACCACGCCGATCTCATTGTTCGCATACATGATCGAGATCAGAATCGTCTTGTCGGTGATCGCCTCTTTCAACATTTCGAGGTCGATCAGGCCATTCGACTGCAGCGGTAAATACGTCACCCGGAAGCCATTCTTCTCCAGGTGCTTGCAAGTGTCCAGAATCGCTTTGTGCTCAGTCGCCGCCGTAATGATGTGGTTGCCCTTCTCGGCATACATCTCGGCCACGCCCTTAATCGCCAGGTTATTCGATTCCGTGGCGCCGCTGGTGAAGATGATCTCTTTCGCCGTCGCGCCAATCAATTCCGCAATCTGTTTCCGCGCCCGTTCCACTGCTTCTTCCGCTTCCCAGCCAAAAGCATGGTTCCTGCTCGCTGCGTTACCAAACTGCTCCTTGAAGTAGGGAAGCATTGCATCCAGCACGCGCGGATCCATCGGCGTCGTCGCGTGATTGTCCAGGTAAATCGGCATCTTCATATAAGTGCGCTCCTAATAACTCGGTAATACCGGCAGCGGCCGGCCCAGCTCCAACAACTTCCCCGGCGGCTGCACAAAGCTCTCCACGCTGATGTCGTGCATTTCTTCCTGTGAGAGGTCTGCAATACTGATGCTGCTCAGCAGCCTGAGGATTCCCTCATGCACCTTCCGCAGTGGCTCCCGCACGGAGCACTGTTCCGACTGATCGCACTCGCCGTGATCCGTGAAGCAGGCGGTGAGAATGATCGGCCCATCAATGGCGCGAATCACTTCCAGTGTGCTGATCAACCGCGCCTCGCGCGCCAGCCGGTATCCGCCATTGGTGCCATGCTCGCTTTGCAGAAATCCGTCCCGTCCCAGCTTCTGCAAGACTTTAGACAATAGTGGCAGGGGAATGTGATACCGTTCCGCGATTTCCTTCGCGCTCGCGCTCTTGCCCAGCGGTGTGCACGCCAAGTGTTTCAAGGCGATCAAACCATAGTCGGCTTTTTTCGTGAGCTTCAGCATCGTGAAATACGACCGTCCGGGTCCTAGATTCAACTATACCCAAACTCCGGATAACCGTCAACCGGCCGTCCCTTTCTTTTGTGGCACTTAAATTGCGACCACATGGGTCGTAGTTGAGAACGGCGCGGCGATCCCGCAATTGCAACGAGATGCCGCGCCCCGACGCTACTCGACGGTAATTGAGGCTTGCGCCGACACGCCGTTGGAACCCAGTGCGCTGATGACATGGTTGCCCGGCGTCAGTCGCGCGGGTACAGTAAACTGCACCGCATTCGTACCTGCCATGGTTCCATGGCTGTCGCTGACGCTGGATCCGGCAAGGGCGAAGGAATCCACGTAAACGTCGATTAAATCGTGGGCGTTCAGCCCATACCCCGTTACTTTCACTACGCTACCCACCCTGACGGTAGAGGGCACAGTAAACAGCCGCGGCGTGACGAAGAACCGCGCCACCGCCCGCCTCCCGCTGGTCTGTCCTAATGCCACAAAGCTGTTTTTGCCATAAGGGGCGGGCGGCACCGAACCGCCGGCAACCACCGCGCCGCTGCCATCGGCTGTAGCCACGCTGAACGGCCCGAAGTCATCGAGGATTCCAACGCTCTCACCGGCCAAGAACCCACTGCCGGTGAGCGTCACGCTGCCGCCCGTAGAGTTTTGGGCGGGCGACGCCGTCAGGATGGCCGTCAGCGGTCGGAAGACCGTACTCCGTGATTACTCCGGCTGTCGCAATTTGCCCGATGCGGTTGCCGTTCGACTCAGTGAACCACAGCGCCCCGTTCGGCCCGGCGGCGATGTCTATCGGGTAGCTGCCATCGGCCAGGCTGTATTCGACAACTGCTCCCTCCGTCGAGATCCGGCCGATCTTGTGGGAGTTGAATTCTGTAAACCACAAGGCGCCGTCAGAACCACTCGCAATGCTAAACGGGAAGCTGTTGGCGCCTGGCAAGTCAAATTCCGTAATCGCGCCATCAACCGTAATTCGGCCGATCTTGTTGGTGAAGTATTCGGTGAACCACAAGGCGCCGTCGGGTCCAACCACAATCCCGTTCGGGGCGCTGTCTGGCGTAGGCGCCGGATACTCGGTGAACTTTCCGTTAGGCGTAAACCGGGCGATCTTGTTGGCGCCGTATTCCTTAAATCCAGAGGGCACCGTCAAGTCCCGAAACGATGCCCTGCGGGAAGCTCTTGGCAGTCGGAATTACCTGCTCCACCACCACCCAAATTCCCGTTCATTTAACAACCCACAACGCCGCGTGGTACCATCGCCCCAAAACCATGCGAGCGCTCGTCTTCGTGCTGTTATTCGGCAGTTGGGCCGCGGCCCAGGAACCCTGCAAGGTCACTTCACTCACCGCCTCCCTCGCCATCCCCTTCGTCGCCGGAGCGCCGGAACTCAACGTCGACCCCCAATCCTCCACTTGGCGCAACGCCGCCCGAGCCACTATCGTTCACGATTGCTCCCGCAACCTCGACTACCCCGCCATCAGCACAGACGTGCGCGCCTTCTGGACCTCCACCGACGTCTGGTTCCTCTTCGCCTGTCCTTATAAGGACCTCAACCTCTTCCTGCCGGCCCAAGGCGGCGGCCCCCGTCTGAAACTCTGGGATCGCGACGTGGTGGAACTCTTCCTTGGTGACGACTGGGATCGCATCCGCCACTACCGCGAATTCGAAATCGCCCCCACCGGCGACTGGATCGACCTCGCCATCGACCTTGATCACGAAAACTACGACTCCAACTGGCGTTCCAACTGGAAGACCGCCGCCCGCATCGACGAAGCCACTCACACCTGGTATGCCGCCGCCCGCATCCCTTTGAAATCGGTGAGCGAGAAACCGGTCACCCCCGGCTCCCGCTGGCGCATGAACCTCTATCGCATTGAAGGACTCGGGGAAGACCCTCAGCGCCATTTCCTCTGCTGGCAGCCCACCTGCGTCCAGAACCGCGACCCCAATCACGTCCCCGAAAACTTCGGTAGCCTCGTGTTCGCGGGAGCCACCGCCGACCCCGTCGCCGCGGGCCGCAAGCGCTTCGAAATCCGTTGCGCCGCCTGCCACGGAGCCGATGGAGCCGGTGGTGAGCTCGCCCGCGGAGTTGGCTCCGTCGATCGCTCCCGACTGCAAACCGACCAGGCCGTGAAAGACCTCATCCGCCACGGTCTGCCGGAATCGGGAATGCCCGCCTTTCCGCTGCCAGACGCCGAACTCGATCTCCTGGTAGCCTTCGTCCGCTCCCGAGTCGCCCCCGCCAATCAAACCATCGTTGCCGGCGACGCCGTGGTCGGTGAAAAGTTCTTCCACGGTGAGGGTGGCTGTGCCCAATGCCACATGGTGCAAGGGAGCGGAGGCTTCATAGGCCCCGATCTCAGCAGAGCCGGACAACGCCTCACCGTGGCCGAACTCGAAACCGCCCTCCGCAAACCGGACACCCGCCGCGTGCGGGGCTATCAGGTGGCGTCACTCAAACTGAAGGACGGAACCACCCTCCGCGGCCTGCTCAAGAACGAAAGCGGTTTTGACTACCAGCTCATGGGGCTCGACGGCCACTTGCACTTGCTGCCTGCCGCCCAGGTGGCCGCCGTCACTCGCGAACCGAACTCGCTGATGCGCCCTGTCCATGCCCCTGAAAAAACCGTCCAGGGACTCCTCGCTTACCTCGCCACGCTGCCCGCTGCCGGAACTAAAGCCGGCCTCGCCCCCGAGCTCCCCGGAGCCGTCTCCTGGGACAAAATCCGCCAACCGGACGAAGGCCAGTGGCCCACTTACCACGGCACTCTCGGCGGCAACCGCCATAGCCCGCTGAAGCAAATCACGGCGAAGAACGTGGAGAGCCTCTCCCTGCGCTGGGCCTTTCCCGTGCCCAACGGTCGAGGACTGGAAATGACGCCCGTAGTGGCAGGCGGCGTCATGTACGCCACCGCCGTCAACTCCGTCTACGCGCTGGACGCCGGCACCGGCCGCGAGATCTGGTCCTACTCCCGCCCGCGCAGCACCGGCTTAGTCGGCGATGCCTCCGGTGGCATCAATCGCGGCGTCGCTGTGTTGGGAGACCGCGTCTTCCTCGTCACCGACAACGCCCACCTGCTCGCCCTCCACCGCGTCACCGGCTCGCTCCTCTGGGATATAGAAATGGCCGATTCCGGCAAGCACTACGGATCCACTTCCGCCCCCATTGTCGTGAAGGATCTGGTTGTCGCGGGAGTCTCCGGAGGCGACGAAGGCATCCGCGGCTTCGTTTCCGCCTACCGCGCCACCACCGGCGAGCGCGTCTGGCGGTTCTGGACTATACCCGCTCCGGGCGAGCCGCTTGCCGCCACCTCCTGGATCGGACGCGCACTTGAACACGGCTGTGGCGCCACCTGGCTCTCCGGAACTTACGACACCGAAACGAATCTCCTTTTCTGGCCCACCGGTAATCCCTGTCCAGACTTCAATGGAGACGAGCGCAAAGGCGACAACCTTTACACCGACTCCGTCCTGGCCCTGAACCCGGAGACCGGCGAACTGAAGTGGCATTACCAGTTCACCCCTCACGACCTGCACGACTGGGACGCTACGGAGACGCCGATGGTGGTAGACGCCACTTGGGGTGGCCGCCCCCGCAAGCTGCTTCTGCAGGGTAATCGCAACGGCTTCTTTTATGTTCTCGACCGCACCACCGGAGAGTTCCTCAACGCGACGCCGTTCGTGAAGCGCCTCACCTGGGCCACATCGATAGGAAAGGATGGCCGGCCCAATCTCGCTGCCGGCTGGCAGCCCACCGAAGAAGGAACCAAGGTCTGCCCGTCAATGGACGGAGCCACTAACTGGATGTCTACGGCATTCAATCCCGACACCGGCCTGTTCTATCTGATGGCGCTGGAAAAGTGCAACGTATTTAGTAAGTCCCCCGAATGGTGGAAGCAAGGCGAGTCATTCTACGGCGGTTCGGCCTGGGAAGCGAAAGACGAAACGCCGCAAAAGTACCTCCGCGCCTTGGATATCCAAACCGGCAAGATCGTCTGGGAGCGCCCGCAAACCGGCCCGGGAGAAGGTTGGGGCGGCATTCTGACAACCGCCTCGGGGCTCCTTTTTTACGCCGACGAAAGCGGAGCCCTCGCTGCCGCCGACGCCAAGACTGGCCTTCCCCTCTGGCACGTCCAACTCAACGCCAAGTGGAAAGCCTCGCCGATGACGTTCACCGCCGGCGGGCAACAAATGGTCGCCATCGCCGCCGGCTCCACCGTCCTCGCCTTCGCCCTCCCCGAAAAGGGGTCAGACGCATTTAATTCCCGGCACTGAGCGCCGGTTCCGGCTTCCCAGCCTTCGGCAGCTTGAAATATCCTACGATGCCGCAGCCCAGCAGCATCGCCGCGCTTCCATAGTAGAGGTTCGGAATCCCGATCTTTTCTGCGACCGGGCCAGCCACAAACATTGAGATCACCTGCGACCCCGCCACCAGCGCCATCATGGAGCTCATCACTCGTCCTAATAGTTCGTGCGGCGTTTCATGTTGGATCAGCGTCGTCGCCGTGATGAAGATCGCGGACGCGAACAGGCCCAACCCGAACATGCCGACCGCGGTTGATCCCATCGTGCCAAACGCCGCCGTGATCAACACCGCTACGCCCATTCCCCCCAGTCCGTACACCACTAAGTTCTGTTTTGGTATGTGCCGCGCAAATCGCGTCAGCAACTGCGTACCGAGGATCATGCCGATGCCGATCAGCGTATTCAGTACACCGAACGCCGCCGATGTCGAGTGCAGCACATCGCGCACGTAGATCGAGAGTAGAGCGCCGAAGCAGCGCATTGCGAACATTCCCGCCGTCATGGCGAGAATCACAAATGAAATCGTGGAGTGCCCGAAGATGAAGCCGAATCCTTGGCGCATCGAATCGAGTACCGCGCCCGGTTGCGTAAGGACCGTCTCCCGGTCGATGGTCAGTGTCGCCACCAGCGCCGCCGAAAAGAAGAAACTGATTCCGTCGTAGATGAAACAGGAGTTGGCTCCGACCAACTCCACCAGTCCTCCGGCCACGCTCGGGGCCACGATCAGCGACCCCTGTTGAGCCTGCGACATTAAACCGTTGACTGCCATCAGTCCCGCCATCGGAACCAGCGTGCGCACCGCCACCGATTGCGCCGGAACGAAGAAGGCTGAGACCACGCTCATCATAAACAGGATGCCGTAGATGGCATACACGTCATGTACGAATACCAGTGACAGCACCAAGACCCCGCGGATCAAGTCGCTTGCGATCATCGTCCGCTTCAAGTGCCAGCGGTCCACAAACACGCCGGCCAGCGGGCTGACAATCGCCAGCGGCGCCATAAACGCTACCAGCACCATCGCCACTTGCGTCGCCGTCCCGTGCAACCGGAACGTCACCACCGCGATGATTGCGAACACCGCCAGAAAGTCTCCGAACACGCTGACTATTTGCGCAATCCACAAGCGTCGCACCGGCCGAAGGCGCAGCACTTCGCCAAAAGATAAAGGTGTCCCTGGTGTGGTCATAAGGTGTGAGAATCCGCCTCCCCAGGCGGTCCTCAATCAGGCTAACCGAATTCAGACCCTAAATCGAGTGTTCTGATCCATTGAAGGCGGAATGTATTTGTCCTGTTATCAAGAGGTTAGACTTCTAAGTCGGCGGACTGCTATCCTACAATCCGGTTACACGCCGGTGAAAGCGGTGCTGCACCCCTCAGAAGTTCCACCAGTAAGTCCACTTCAGCACCACAGCGCGATTGCGCGCCGTCAGCAAGCCCGGCACGTTCTGGCCTGGTTGCAGGTAGTCGGTCTGATAGTTGTCCGTCCAGACGAGAAAAATATCCGAAGCCGGTTTGTAGCGCCACTGTACGCGCGTGTTCACGTTCAGGTTGGTCTGCTGCTGGTTGTACTGAACGAACGTGGTGAAGTAGAGCGTGCTCGTCAGTGTGACATCCAATCGCGGGCCGATCAGCCAAAAGGTAGTGCGTCCCCACGGCTGCTGCAGCCGGATGTCGTTATACGAAGCCGCCCCGGACAGGCTGACAAAGGGTTGGACACGATACCCGATGGTGCCGGCCACGTTGAGCCTGGTTCCGCCCGCGTAGTAGCCGCCGTACAAAGAAGAAAAGCCATAACGAAACACACTCTGCGGCTTGGAATCGAACTTCGTCGTCCAAAACTTCCAGCGATGGATACTGCCGGCTCCCAGTTCGGCGCGTCCGGAGTTGGTGGGGTCGAAGGGCCGCAGCAACCGCACGTAGTCACCACCGGCCGAAGCGGTGAAGACGTCCTGGTTTCGCAGCGTCATCGTGTAGCCGAGGGTGGTCTCATAGTCGCTGAGGCGTCCGGACCAATCGAAGAAGTTGCTGCTAGTCAACGTCGGGCCGTGACTGAGGATGGGGCCGCTCTCGGGCAGGAACGTATAACCGATGGTGGAAAGAACGCGATGATAGCCGCGGCGCGGCACGTATCCCACTTCGGCGCTGTAGTTATCGTCCACGTTTTCCGTTTGTCCGTTGATCAGCCAGCGACGGCTGTTGTATTGCAAATGTCCGGCATAGACGGCGCCGCCCCGCTGGTTGCCGGATGTGAACGACTTCAGGTAGAGCAGTTTGCCGGTCCACAAGTTATTGGCAGATGCCAGGTTGTACTCTATGCCGAGGTTGCGGTTGCTATTCGGACGTGCCGCGCCCTGGTGGCTGGTTGACTCCTTATCAACCAGTAGGAACCCGATATTCGAACGCGAGAAGACACGCCGCTGCAACGCGACGACGGCGAAGTTTTCCGCCGGCAAGCCGGACTGAGCCAATGCTCCAGTCTGCATGTCCATCATCCCCACTCGCCAGTCTTTGTTCAGTTTGCCGCTCAACCGCGTTCCGAAGCGGATCGGCACTCCACCCAGACCGATCCGCCTGCTGAAGAAAGGGCGAATGGTGGCGTATCCGAAGTTGGCGAACTGGTCGCCGTTCTCCAGAAAGAATTGCCGCTTCTCTGGAAAGAACAACTCGTAGCGGTCGAAATTGGTTACTTGCTGGTCGACGTCCACTTGCGAGAAATCGGGGTTCACGGTGAGATCCAGATTGAGGGCCGAGCCGATAGCCACCTTCGCGTCCATGCCGATGTCATGGCGGATGATCGAGGGCGTGTTCGCTTCATAGTCGCGACTCACGCCGCCGAGCCCGTAGGGGATCAGGGACAGGTTCGGCCCTCCGGAAGGGGGCGGCTCATCCCACAACAGAACGCCAGTCAGCGCCAGCGACGCCGTCGGAAACTGACGCCCAATCGGAGTCCAGGACGACTTCTCAGTGGTCTTCAAATCCAGACGGCTGAAGTTGACACCCCATCGCGTGATGCCCTTCTTGTAGCGAATACTCGAGAAGGGAATGGCGATTTCGAGTTCATAGCGATCCGGATAATTCCTCACCGCAGACGTCCATTTGTTATCCCAACTCAGGTTCGCTTTTCCGCCTTCGTAAAGCAGGCCGTCCCACTGTGCCCCGGCGGCATTCACGCCGAACGTGAAGCCGTTTGTCTGGTCGTCGAACGTGTCCAGGAAGAAGATGAAATTGTCGTTGTTGCCAAACCCCCAGTCTCGCCTGAGGGACTCGACTATGTAGCGCGGTCCTGGAACATTACCGTAAAAGCAGATGGCGCTCAGATACAGGTGATGATCGTCGTACGCCATGCGCACATCGGTCCGGACTTTGGCCCGGTCCGTATCCATAGGCAGGACCATCCAAAAGTCGCGTGCGACCTCGGCCGTTTCCCAGGCCGCTTCGTGCGCGCTGCCATCGATCGTGATCGGCGAGGACGTCCGATGAATGTGCAATTCATACGCCTCATTTTGCTTCTGCGCAGCGGCATCCCCTGAACCCAAGAGCATAACGCCACACAGCGCCAGCAAAGTCGGATAATTTGATCTCAAAAGAGCAGCTTATCCTGAAATGTCACTCGGCCGCATCTTCGCTACGCCGGAAGGGCGCGCTTCTACTGCTTCTGATTCCGGTACGGTTGTCCCAACGGTTCAAGCTGCGCTGGAATCTAGCGCCAACTGTACCGCCTGCGGGTTGCGTTCAATGACGCGAAAATAGGTCAGCACGGCCGCCTCAGGAAGGCGACGACCCTGCTCCCACTCTTGTAGCGACCGCAATCCAAGTCCGAATCTTCGGGCAAACTCCGACTGCGATAACCCTTGCCGATCCCGCACGTCGCGCACTCGCCGCGCAAATTCGAGCGCTTGCACTTCGCGCATGGCTCCGATCAGCCTTCTACCTGCTGACGAATGTTCCGGCGCTAATTTTTTGGTGCCTGTCATTGTAATTCCTCCATCATAGACACGATGGCCCGCAGCTCCCGCTTGTCCGCCGGAGTCAAATCAGACTTCTCATTCTTTGCGTAAACGTCGAGCATATACACAAGATCGGCGCGTACACGGAAATAGTAAATGACTCTAACTCCACCCCGTTTTCCCATTCCTGGCCGGCCCCCGCCGGCCCCCACCGCGCCTTTCGTATCCCGCCCGTTCCGGATACTATCGGATGAGCGTCTGGCCGCTGTGCGACGTTCTGCTCTAACGCTGCGATCTCAGATTCGGATAGCAAACGCTTCGCCCGTCGAGAAAAAGTCGCGGTGCGAATGGACGTTGCCATTGTCGTTATTATACGTCACTGACGGAGACCACACAAAGAAATACCATCATCCACATGATCTTGCTTGCCCGAAAAGGGGTCAGACGCAATTAGTTCCCGGACGCAATTAGTTCCCGGCCCTGAGGCCATCCGACTCCGACGCCGTCGTGTAAACGCCAGGCAGCACCAACCGGATTCCCGCGCAGTGCGCCTCATTCGGGTCTAGGAAAGCCTACGTTTCATCGAGTATCTGCCATGCCGAGCCGACTCTGCCAAATCCACGTCCGCGGTGTAACGCTGCGCGAAATCGAGCGCCCGCCAGCGACCACCGGTTCGGCGTTCATGATGATCCGGCACCGCGCAATGAAGTGTCCGGTGCATGAGACTCGTTCTGCCAGTTCTGCAAGCGGCATATGAAAAAGTTCCAGCCGGTGAGGCGTGAGATTTCCGCTCGGCCGGGAACCCGCACTGATCCTGATTCGCTCTCGCCAATTCTTCATTGGCTGAATTCTAACGGCGTTCCTGACACATGCGCTTTGTTAACATTGGGTTGTGCAAGAGCCGCCAAACGCAACGGTGATAACTCTCAATGAGCCGACTGGCCAGCCGATGTTCAGGGCGATGAAGGCAGATCCAGACGGCTATCCCGTCGCTGGTCGTTCAGGCCGCACGCTCGGCGTGCGGATAGAAGGGCCTATACGCGACATACCCGTTGCGGAAGACGGCACGGTGGCTCCGGCAACCGGCGGCATGTCCGTGGCGCTCGATCAGGCGCACAATCTCCCGAAGCCTCGCCTTCCCAAATCCCTCGGCGGCGAAGGCCGCGACTCGGTATTCCAACTATTTACGCGACAACTCCCGCCGGCACTCCTTGTTCGCCCGGACCGTTACCCGCATGCCTGCGTAGAGCCAGTGAGTCGCTGCGCTGTCGCCCGCTAGGAATCGAGTCTATGCGCCACCGTTCGTTACTGGAGCAAGATCCATGAGTAAGGAATTGGTACGCTATCGTCGCTTGGAGCGCCGGCTGTGGATGACCCGGTGGAGGCACGAAGGCGAGGAATCGGCGGAAGAGGACGGAGTCCTCGACGAAATGGAACTGGCGTGGTTGGATCTCTCCGAAAGCGAACAGGCCATCCTGCGAACTGAACGGCCGCGATGCTGGCCCATGGACTTATTGGCGCAGGTCGTTCGTGATCGCCTTTGAATCGAGATCCATTACGCCGCTTCCGACGAAAGGATTGCCTGGAGCGAGGATATCGGGACGCCGTCATTCTCGACGCGCTGAGGCGCAATGCTCGAATCGTGTCTGAAGCCAAACTGGCGACCGATGGCAAGCTCTATTCACCAATCTGTTTCTTTCTAGCTGCGGCCTGCCGGCGGTTGCAGACGACATTGGGAGTCGGGCACTGGCGCGCGGCCCTGGAGAACGTCCGTGACCTCCAGAACCGTTTGGCGACTTCTCGTTCTGACTCCGACCACATCGGCCTGGACATCGGGACCCCGGCGACACTCTTCAAAGCAGAGTTTGACGAAGCGATCCGGCAGGCAGGTCTGATCGACGGCACCAGTTTCCTAAGTAAGGAAGATCGGCAAGTCGCACTCGGCCTTGCGATTAACTGGGGAGTGAGGCTCCTGCTCGCTTACGCAGTGGAGACTCGTCCATCGTCCCCACTGTCCGAGCGACAGGATCTTGCTTGGCTGGCGGAACTGGTTGGTCCGTCGAACGCTGGATGCCGTTAGATCAGCATCCTCCGCCATCGTGAGGGCCTTTCGCCTCCGCAGCGAATCGCTACCTCGACTTCCGATACGCCACCCCAACCCCCAGCACCCACACCAGCGCGCCGAGATACCCTGCAATCACATCGCTGGGATAATGAACTCCCAAATAGATCCGCGAGTAACCGATAGCCGCCACCAAGACTAAAGCGGCACTCCAAATCGCAACGCGCACCCAGCGCCTTTTCTGGTCTGCGGATAACAATGCCGCGCCGGCGGCGCACAGGCAAAACGAGAGCATCGCGTGGCCGCTGGGGAAGCTGTACGATGCCGGAAGCTGAGTATCAAAGAACGGCTCAGGGCGCTGACGATGGAAACCCAACTTAAGGACCCACATCAATAGGCTCCCGCCGATCATAGTAATCGCAAGTAACAGCGCCCTCCGCCGCCGGCCGGTCACCCAAAGCGCGACGCAACCGGACGTCGTAACTAAGAACACAATCAGCGAGGAGCCGATGATCGTAGCGAACCGCAGGATCGCCGTCAGCCACACCGACGAGTGCGCGTGAACAAAATTCCGAACGGCGGTGTCGAACCGAAGCGTCTCGCCTTTCATCACCTCCTCGGCAATGCCGGCAAACAGTATCAGGGACACCACGGCGCAGACCATGCTCACGGCAAGCGGTGTGACCAGTCGCGAAAGCCCCCGTCGGTCGCTCAAAGGAGGGGAGCCCCCTCTCCGGCTCGAACCCAGCCGGTGGGCGACTGCTCAAAACGCTGTACCGACGAAGGCGTAAACCCCATGGTCTCCGCCGAAAGTGTTTGTATCTGCATTGATGAACCATCCAGACGGATGACATTGTAAGAGTTAGCTTCGCCGCGCCCCCGCGTGGAGCACGCCGTCCCGGCCTGTACGAAGACAGCCGAGCGTGACCCTGATTCCAACCGCACCGCTGTTGGGCCGGAGGAGCTGACGTGTAAATGCCCCGAAAGCATGACATCCAGGCCGCATCGAAGAAGACGGGCCATCGCTTCCCCAGAGCGGCGGGCAAGCAGTTCCACGTCATGGCCCGGTGGCAGATCGAAAGGATGATGCGTTACCAGGATCTTCTTGACTTCGGCAGGAAGCCGGCAGAATTGGCCCTCCACCTCAAGCATCTGACGGTCATTGATGCGCCCGCCTTTGATCAGCAGCCGCCGCGCCGTGTTGACGCCGGCAATCGCGATTTCCTCATCCACATAGAAGGGCGCCAGTTCCTCGGTGACATGTTTCTTATAAGCGTCAAACGCGCCGCGAAACCTCGCATAGATGTTGTACAGCGGCACATCGTGATTCCCCGGTACAACGATCTGCGGTGTGGGAAGTGACCGCAAGAACGCCCGAGCCCGTTCAAACTCGTGTCGCTTGGCGCGCTGCGTAAGGTCGCCCGAAACCACTACCACATCGGGCTTCACTTGCTGAACGGAGTGAATCAGCTGTTCCACGACAGCCTCATCCGTGCGGCCGAAGTGGACATCGGAAAGATGGACTACGGTTCGGATACAATCTCCTCCTGCGGAACAAGGACGCGCAATGCGCCGGGCCGCGCGCGATAGTGCAACGGCGTCGCCAGTCGTACCACCTCTCCATCCAGTGAGACCCTTACCCACAGTTGCCGCGTCTCGATCCACGCCTCCGCCACGCACACGGAATGGAAGTCATCATCCTGGCGAAGCCGCCCTAACAAGGCCATCAGGGATAAACGCATGAGCCTGGTTGGCGTAGTTGCATGCACAGCGCAGAGGAACAACTGCCCGGCGTCAACCCGGCGCCGCCGGCCCGATGTAAAGCCCGCAACTTCATACTCGTTGTTGCCAATAAAGATGAGCGGCGTAACCAGGGTCACGTCCGTGCCGTCCGCGGTCAACCGGAGCCGCAGGAAAGGCATCCGCCGCGCAGCCGTCACGGCAGCCCAAAAAAGCGCCGTCAATTGAGTCGCCCCCATGCGCCGGTACTCCTCCCGCCATTTCACCATGCGCGGGTAAACGCCGATACCCGAGTTATTGATGAACACACGTCCATTCACTTCCCCGACATCGATCTTGGCAACCCTGCCCTTCGCAAGAACAGTAGCCGCACGCTCTATGTCCACGGGAATCCGAAGGTCCTTGGCGAAGTGATTCAGCGTTCCTATCGGCAGCACGCCAAGGATGGCTTCCGAATCGACGAGCGCAGCGGCAACGGAGCTGATGGTGCCATCTCCTCCGGCGGCGACCAACGTCTGTGCCCCGCGTCGCAACGCAGCGCGGGCGGCTTCCCCGGGGTCCTGTCCCTTCTCAATCAGAATCGGTTCAGGCCGCAAGCCGTACCGTGTCAGTATCGCGACCAGCTCGTCCACGGATGGTGGAGTCCGGAACCGGCCCGCATGCCGGTTTACGATCAAGCTGATGGCAGAACTCCGAGCCTTCATGCGCCTCCTCAGCGTCCGCCACGCGAGCCGCCTCCACCAAGCTACCCTATCTCGACGCTCCACCGTTCTAAACAGCAGAGCTTCCCACCTTCATCACGCCAGACGGCCGCACCTACGGAGCGTTTCGCCGTTGCTACGCAGAGACAGTTATAATCGCAGTCGATGACATTGCTATCCCGACGCCAATTTGCGGCGGCTGTTGGCTCCGTGGCCATGGCTGCGCACGCGCGCACTCTGAAGACTGTGGGCGTGCAACTCTATACGGTCCGTTCTATCGTCGAAGCCAATCCCGCCGAGGTTCTGAAGTCGCTCGACCAGATCGGTTACCGCGAGGCGGAAGTGACGATGGACAACATGGACAAACTGTGGGACGCGCTGAAGGCGACCCAGTTGAAGCCTATCAGTCTGCATATGGGCACGCAGTTGTTCACGCGCGATCAGGAGAAACTGCCGGCGGCACTCGAGAAGGCGAAGAGCCATGGGTTCCAGTATGTGGTGTGTCCCTATATCGCTCCAGCGGATCGCGGCGGGGCCGATGTTATCAAGAAACTAGGAGAGACGCTGACCAAGGCGGGCGCCACTTGTAAGGCGATGGGCTTACAACTTTGCTACCACAACCACGCTTTTGAGTTTGCTCCGTCGGGTGATGGAACGCTGCTGGATATCCTGATGAGCACGGTGGACCCGAAGCTGGTGATGCTGGAACTGGACGTTATGTGGGCGCAGGTGGCGGGCGTGAATCCGGTGTCGGTTCTTCAGAAGTACAAGGGGCGTGTCGCCCTGATGCATTTGAAGGATGTGGTAGCTGGGACTACGCCGCGGTTCAAGGAAGATATTCCGAGAACGGCGTTCTCCGAAGTGGGCAAAGGCACGGTTGATTTCGCGGCCGTGTTGAAGGCGGCCGGTCCGGCTGGAGTGAAGCATTACTTTGTAGAGCAGGACCAGACGCCGGGTGATCCGTTGGACAGCCTGCGCGGCAGCTTCACGTATCTGCAGAAGCTGAATTTCTAGGGGCGTGCAATGAATATGAAGAGAATGAGTCCCGTGTGCGCAGTGGCGGCGGTCGCGATGCTGGGTGCGATGGCCGGCGGGGCAGAGGCGAAGACCAAAGTGTCAAAGCAAGAATTCGGAAAAACCAAAGACGGCCATGCCGTTCAGATTTACACGCTGACAGGCGCTAAGGGTCTGGAAGCTCGGATTATGACGTATGGCGGCATCATTGTGTCGCTGAAAGCGCCGGATAGGCACGGCAAGCTGGGCGACGTTGTGCTGGGCTTCGATAGCTTAGCCGGATATCAGCAGGATCCGCCTCCCCCGTATTTCGGCGCGCTCATTGGACGATACGGGAACCGGATTGCCAAAGGCACGTTCCAGCTTGAAGGTAAGAAATACAACGTCCCGGTGAACAACGGACCGAACGCGCTGCATGGTGGCTTACTGGGTTTCGATAAGAGGGTGTGGACGGCAAAGGAAATTGACGGCGGACTGGAATTGCATTACCTGAGCAAGGACGGCGAGGAAGGGTATCCGGGGAATTTGAGCACGACGGTGCGCTACACGGTGAGCGATGACAACGAGCTGAAGATTGAATACAGTGCGACGACGGATAAGCCGACCGTGGTGAATCTGACGAACCATTCGTATTTCAACCTGGCAGGGCAGGGCGAAGGGCTGGTGTTGAACCACGTGATGATGATCAACGCCGATAAGTTCACGCCGGTGGACGCGGGATTGATTCCGACAGGTGAGTTGCGACCGGTGGCGGGAACTCCGTTCGATTTCCGGACTCCTTATCCGATCGGTGCGCGGATTGACGCGCACGATGAACAGGTCAAGCTGGGCGGCGGATACGATCACAACGATGTGTTGAACAAGGCCGCGAGCGGACTGACGAAGGCGGCGATGGTGACCGAGCCGAAGTCTGGCCGGGTGATGGAAGTGTCTACCGATCAGCCGGGATTGCAGTTTTACACGGGCAATTTCCTCGATGGCAGTTTGACGGGCAAAGGCGGCAAGACGTACGCGCGCCGATCAGGGTTCTGCATGGAGACGCAGCATTTCCCGGATTCTCCGAATCACGCCAGCTTCCCATCGACGGAGTTGAAGCCGGGGCAGACGTATCACACGGTGACGGTGTTTAAGTTTTCCGCGAAGTAGTTTTCTTGGCTTTGTAGGCCAAGGCCTTTGCGATATAGGCCACGGCGTCGGGTGTTTTGCAGTTGGTGTCGCCGTGGTCTACTTCCACTCTCCCCATCCGCTTGGCGGCGGCTTCGGCTTTGGCGCGCAAAGCCGGGTTGCGCATCCCGGTGGCAATCAGCGCCATGTTCATGGCGTGCCTGGTGCGGTTCTGCCCCGCGTGAATGCCGCTCTCGATTGTTTCGAGGAACGCTTCGAAGTAGCTATCGGGAAGCACCGCCTCGTTCATCGCTCTCATCGCCAGAAGGTCCCACCCGCATTGCGAAACAAAGTCCGTGGAGGAGTTCATCCAGTCTTTCATACAGGCCGCGCCGGAAGGCGAGGACGAGGCGACGTTGCGGGCAAAGAGGTCGGCGTGGCCGTGGGAATTGAGGCCCGTGGCCCAGGCGTTGAGGGCAGCGGTGTCCATTTGCGCGGGTTCGGCGATCATGGTGGCGAGGTTGCGTGCATCGTAGTTGCCTGTGTCCCAGAGTTGTTGCGCCAGCGCGTGGTTCCGCTTCAGCTTCTTGGCCAGTTTGGCGAGATCGGCAAAGCTGACTCCGAAGAGGTCGCCGACGGCGCCGTGTTTGCGGTAGATCTTGCGGTTTTGTTCCGTTCCCAGGCCGTTAAGCGTGGCCATGGTTTCGCCGATAGTCAATGCGGTCTCTCCGGGTGATCAGCGTAGCATAGCGGCGCGATACAATAGGGAGTTCATGAAAGCTCGCGTTTACGTCACTCTGAAAACCACGGTGCTTGACCCGCAAGGCGCCACAATCCGGTCTGCCCTGGCGGGGATGGGTCATGCCGATATTGCGGATGTCCGGCAAGGCAAGTACTTCGAGATTAAGATCGCCGAAGGCGCCGATGCGGGCAAGGTACGAGAAGAGATCGACCGGATTGCGGCCGAGATTCTCTCAAACCCGGTGATTGAAGAGTATCGCGTGGAAATTCTGGAGTGATCGATGCGTGCGCTACCGTTGGGACTACTGCTGACGGTGTGCGCGTTGAGCGCCGCCGATACTGAAATCAAGGAATTCAAGAAGACCATTCCGTTGAAGCCGGATGCGCTGCTGGCGCTACAGTCCGAAGACGGCGGAGTGGAGGTGAGCGGCTGGGATCAGCCGACGGTGGAGATCTACGCTCGCATTTCGATGGAGACCGGCAACTTTAAAAGTAAGTACGCCGTTCAGGATACTGAGATCAAAGTAGAGGGCAGCGAGGCGGGTTGGCAGATCCGGGCGGACTTTTCGAAAGTCCAACAGAGTAGCTGGTCGATGCTGACGGGCGGGCCGGCGCGGCCATCGGTGCATTTTAAGATTCGCGTACCGAGGGCGGCTCGGGTGAAGGTGCGGACCGAGAACGGCGAGTCGCGTATAACCGATCTGCGGGGAGAGTTGGATTTCGAGGGGATGCGGGGCGACGTGCATTTGTCGGGAATCGAAGGCGTGGTGCGGTTGCAGACGATGAGTGGGGACATCGAAGCACGGTTCTTGAAGCCAGCTGGTCCGAGTAGTGTCGAGACGATGCGGGGTGATGTGAGTTTGTATTTCCCGGCGAAGGCAAAGTTTGATATTGAGCCGAAGATAGGGCAGCGGGGCACGGTGACGTCGGACTTCGGACAGACACTTGGCGCGCCGGTGAAGGAACCTACTAAGGTGAATGGCGGCGGGCCGCGGTACCGGGTTTCGACGATGCGCGGATCGGTGTCGTTCAAGAAGCTGTAGCGGGGTCATAGCGCATGGCGTACATAGTTAGAGCTTTAGCGGTCGCCATTCTCAGCGTGTGGTGCGGTTACTCACAGACTCTGAACCTATGGCCTGGCGTTGCGCCGGGTTCGGAGAAGTGGATGCAACAGGAGACCATCTCAGCGAATACGCCCCTTGGGACTGTGATCCAGAATGTGGTGACGCCAACGTTGACCGTTTACCTTCCGGAGCGAGGAAAGGCGACCGGGACGGGGGTTGTGATTGCACCGGGCGGGGCCTTTGTCGCGCTGGCCATGGATCTGGAAGGGCACGACGTGGCTCGGTGGTTGCAGGAGAGGGGCATCGCCGCGTTTGTTCTGAAGTACCGGCTGATGGAGAAGCGCGGCGGCCACGGGCTACCTCCCCAGGCAGAGATGCAGGCGGCCAGCAAGTACAGCGTCGCGGATGGAATCCAGGCGATCAAAGTAGTGCGGCAGCATGCGGCGGAGTGGGGCGTGTCCGCGGACCGCGTGGGCATAGTGGGTTTCTCCGCCGGTGCGATGGTGGCGAGTGGCGCGTTGCTACAGGAGGATGCGGCCGCGCGACCCAACTTCGCCGCGCCGATTTATGGTGGACCGTTTTTCGGGATGCCGGCAATTCCTGCGAAGCTGCCACCGATCTTCCTGGCTTGGGCGCAGGATGATCCGTTGGTGCTGGATGCTGTGGTGAAGTTCTATGATGCGCTGAAGGCGGCTGGCCATAAGCCGGAGGTTCACATCTACAGCGCCGGTGGTCACGGCTTCGGCATGAGGAAGCAGGGGACGAGCAGCGATCATTGGATCGATGAGTTTTATTACTGGCTGGGTGCGCAGGGGTTTACGAAGTCTTCGCACGCTGGTTGATGAATTGGTGAAGGGCGAAGGGGACTTCGTCCGGGTGCGTTGTGCACCAGGCAATGATGCGCTCGAGCTTAACGGAATCGTCGGCGAGGGCGCTAATTTCCATCAGTTCGGCTTCGATTGTTTCCGGGTCTCGCATGGTAGTTCCAGGATGGCACATGCGGGCGCTGGTTTCCTGAGTTGGTGCACCGCGGTCGGTGCCACAGGAGTCTGATATCGTTGACGGGAGAATACCATTCCCTGCCGCCAATTGAGCCCCGTGAGAGGTGTTCAGGGCGCTTGATGTTCAGGGTGTACGCGCCGTCCTTTGGCCGACACCATGCGTTTAGAAGATACTTAAAGATACTAAATGAAGCAAAATGGTCATGACCAGCGGCTGCTACTGCGCATCAAATTAGACGGCTTACTCTCGTTCGGTCCTAGCACTGACGCACTCGAACTGAAGGGCCTAAACGTACTCATCGGTCCCAATGCTGCCGGTAAATCTAATCTCATCGAAGCTTTGGCTCTGATACGGTCCACCCCCGTACCGCCAACTGTATCCAACGCCGATTTGCGCGGTGTCATTCGCCGCGGCGGGGGCGTCAGTGAATGGTTGTGGAAGGGTGAAACAGGCAAGTCTGCTTCTATAGATGTTGTGGTCAATTATCCGAGGGGCAAGCAGAACCTACGGCACGTCCTATCCTTCCACGACGAGCAAGGCTTCTTTCGACTCGATGACGAGCGTATCGAGAACGAATCACCAGCGCCGGGCGAATACGATTCCTATTTTTACTACCGCTTCCAGCGCGGCCAACCGGTTGTTAACACCAAGGGAACGAAAGAACGGAGGCTGGCGAGGGAGACGGTCGATCCTGAGCTTTCTATCCTCAATCAACGACGCGACCCGGAGCAATATCCCGAAATCGCACACCTGGCCGATGCCTATGAGAAGATTCGGATCTATCGCGATTGGGCGTTCGGGCGGAACACCGTGTTCCGTGAGGCGCAGAAGGCGGACATGCGGAACGATCGACTGGAAGAGGATTTCAGCAATCTTGGTCTCTTCCTTAGTCGCTTGCGCAGGACGCCAAAAGCAAAGGCAGCTATCCTCGAGGGGTTGAAAGACCTATATGAAGGCGTCACGGACTTTGAGCCAGTGGTCGAAGGAGGTACCGTGCAGGTGTTTTTTAGCGAGGGTGACTTCTCGGTCCCGGCGACCCGTCTGTCCGACGGAACACTCCGTTATCTGTGTTTGCTCGCGATACTCTGCGATCCGACGCCACCTCCCCTGATTTGCATCGAGGAGCCAGAATTAGGCTTGCATCCGGACATTCTGCCGAAACTGGTGGACCTTCTCCTGCAAGCCTCGGAACGCACGCAGCTAATCGTCACCACGCACTCCGATGTTCTTGTTGACGCCTTGACACATCGTCCGGATGCGGTTGTGGTGTGCGAAAAGCACGACGGGAGGACTGAATTGCGGCGGCTTACTGAGTCCGAACTGAAGCCGTGGTTAGGAAAATACCGGCTGGGTGAATTGTGGACTAACGGCCAAATCGGAGGAACGCGCTGGTGAGTGCGGCACTTTATTTGGAGGGCGGCGCGACGGGTCCGGATTCGAAGGAACTGAAGATCAGATGCCGAGAAGGTTTTCGCAAGCTTCTCCAAAAGTGTGGCTATGAGAACCAACGCCGGATGCCGCGGTTGATTGCCTGTGGCTCGAGACAAGCGGCATTTGAAGACTTCCAAGCAGCAGTTCGCATTGCCGGCCCCGCCGACTATGTGGCGCTATGGATTGATAGCGAGGACCCTTTGGCAAACCCTGAGGCATCGTGGGATCACTTGAGGGCTCGTGACAACTGGCAGCGGCCATTGGGCGTCACCGACGATCAAGTGCTGTTCATGACGACTTGTATGGAGACTCTGATCGTCGCCGACCGGACCGCGTTGACGGAACACTTCGGTGCGAAGTTGCAGACGACGGCGTTGCCGCCCCTGGTCGACCTGGAGAACCGGCACCGACACGATGTCCAAGACGGATTGGTTCGCGCCACTCGCAATTGCAAGAATGTTTACGAGAAGGGAAAGAGGTCGTTTGAAGTACTCGCCAAGTTGTCCCCCGAGGCCTTGGCTGCTCATCTCCCGAGCTTCGTCAGAGCCCGACGCATTCTCAATCAAAAGCTGAATCCTCGATAAAGCGGGATTCGCGCCTCCTTTGATCGATTTTACCGGCGGCACCCGCCAATTTCGTTAGGGTTAGTTCTCCATCGCGGCGGCAGGATGGTGCACCACGCGGGTCTATATCGCAATCCTTACTAACATGGGAACACGTCGAAAGGCCGCCCCCACACGATCAGTTCGACAAAGCGTAGCTATTCCGGCGGCTCTGGCTGACGAAGTTCAGTGCGTCGCACAGCGGCAACCCGAGGTTTCCCATGGCCGTTTTGTGGACGGGAACGAACCGGTCCTCAAGAACGAGGCTGGTCCCGGACTGATACCGTCGATTTTCGGGATGGATTCCATCGCCGAAGGTTCACAGCGACGCCCCGCCTTCGAGTTAGTTCCGCATCTTCTGCGTGATCGTCGCGGCTTGAGAGTTGAGGCTGGTGAGCTGGCGGAGGTCTTCTTCGGCCAGTTGCACGGTATTTTGCAGCCGCGGGAGATCGACAGTCTGGCGCCGTGGGGTTTCGTCGGTGTTGTCGAGACGGATCGTCATGGCGCGTACCTGATCCGTTAAGTCCCGGTAGCGGCGCATTAGGTTGTTCAGATAGAGATCGCGGCGGCGGTTGATGTCTTCCAGGTCGCGGGCGAGGGTGGCCATCTTCGTGATCTTGTCGTTGGCGGAACGCATGTCGTCGGTGGTGCGGCGGGCTCCGCTCTCAAGGGCGGTGAGGCGATCGGTCTTGCTCTTGAGCTCGGTTTGCATTGCGGCGACGACGCGATTTGCGGAGGCGAGGCTCTCGCGTAGTTCGGATTCGGCTTGGGCGTGCTGTTTGTTCTCGCCTATCGCCTTCTCTGAAGCGGCTTCGAGTTCACGGACGCGGTCCTGGAGTTCCGCTAGTGACGCTCGGGCGGTGGTCAATTGGTCCTTCACCTGGCCGAGCATGCGGACGCCTTCGAGGCGGGCGGCGATCTCGGCGGCGGTGGCCGCGGCGTGGCCAGGAGCGCGATCGGCCGTTGGCGGCGCTTCCGCGGGGGCGGGAGGCTCGGCGGGTTGACCCGCGGCACGCGCTGCTAACGCGCGGTTCTCCTCCTGCAGTCGAGAGAGCGCGGCCTCGCGCTGCGTGGTGTCCTGTTTCTGTTTCCACACGAAGAACAGCGCGCCGGCGAACAAGGCCAGCAGCAGGAGCGGCAGCCACAGAGGAGCCTTTCTGCTTGTCATCCGTTACCTCTCTTTCAACAAGAAGCGGTTGCGATAGCTTAAACCATCCGCTCCCTCTAATACCACTTGAATGTTGGGCGAGACCTTTTCGGGCAATGCGATATCAAGTGCCCAATGCGACTGAACACGTTCCATCAGCCTGGTGATGGCGTCAGGGACTTCGGCGGGGGAGCGGCAGAACGCGGCGCTTCCACCGGTGGCCTGCGCGAGCTGCAGTAATCCGGTTTGGTACGCCTCATTGAGGTGATCGCCAAAGTAGGCGAGGTGTGCGATGAAGAGCGGCGTGTCGAGGGCGGCGATATTCCGCTCCAGCTTGGAGATCTTCTCCTTCACGAGGCCTTCAGGAAAACGCCGGCTGAGGTCGCGGGAATCGCTCGAATTGATCACCGGATTAGTATAGTCCTCGCGGTACTCGTAGATGTTGGAGTCAGTGATGTAGAGCACCGCGAGCCGGACGCCAGTCTTAAGGATGAGGGAATCGCCGAGCCGCGAGGACTGCTCGACGGTGTCGAGGAGGCCGGGACGACCACTTATGGGAAGGGCTATGATGGCGGCGGACAAAGCGGCGCGGTCGGAGGTCGGGTCGAGGAGGACGCTCAACCCATCCTGGGCGCGGAGCAAGCCGACATGGAGCGAAGGGGGCGCCTTCTCCAGGGCTGCCAATAGGGTATCGCGGGCGGGATCGACCCGGGCGAGATCGCCGACGACATCGAAGACAATGAGCAGCATGAGGTCTTCCGACGGCGGGTGGACGAGCGTGATTTTCGCCGCTTCGCCATCTACCTTCGCTGTGAGTTTCGCCGGGTCGAGGCTGGCATCCTCGGTCCAGCAGGCGACGCGGATGGAGGTGCGGCGCACCGGCTTGGTGGCGGCAGCGGCGGTGAGCAGCGAGGCGGTGACTAGCAGTGCAATCAGCGCGCGCATTAGAAGCTGAGCCTCAAGCCGAGTTGGACAACCCGGCCACCCCGGGAGCCGATGATACGCCCGGCGTTGAGGTTGGGCGCGCTGGCTGGACCAATGACGTTATCGGGATCGTTCCAGTTGGCGTGGTTGGTGAAGTTGAATCCGGAGGCGCTGAATTCGAGGGTGCGCTCGGCAGCGAGAGAGAAGCGCTTGTTCACGGAAAGGTCGTGAATTTGGCTGCCGGGGAGCCGGATGTCATTGTGGGTGCGCGCGGCGTTGCCCATGGTGAAATCGGCGGGTTGATCGAAAGCGGCGGGGTTGTACCACAGCTCCGGCCCTTGATTCGGAACATGCGGGTCAACGCCGGGAACGACATTGACATTTACCACGGGGAGCACGCCGCCGGTGTTGTTGAACTGCGGGTGGAGGTACAGGGGATCGCCTCCACTGATGGTGCTGACGCCGCTGAAAGACCAGCCATCCACCAGGACGTGACGCCAGTCCGTGTAGGCCATAAAGGGTTTGTTGGCGCCGATGGGGAGTTCGTAGACGTAACTCAGCGAGAGGTGCTGGATAGCGACACCTACGGTTTGGGACCACTCATTATGGCGGTTGAATTCGTCCTGGCGGCCGTAGGGGCCGGAGTAGTCGTCGAACTGCTTGCCATATTCGTAGTAGGCGTTGATGGAGAGTCCGCTGGAGGTGCGTTTCTCAAGGCGGAGGTACGCAGCTTGGCGGCGGTAGCGCCCGGCGGGGTAAGACGCGTAGAGGTTCAGGCCCAGGTATTGCGGGTAGGGTGAGAGAGAGCGGCGGAAGTTCAGGTCATTCAGTTGATCGCGATAGACAAGGGCTGATGGCGGGATGGCGTCTAAATTTGCCGTGGTACTGCTGACGAGTAAGTTCTTGCCGTTGCTGGCATAGACGGCGGATGTAAGTATGACCGAGCCGGGTATCTTCGTTTCGAATGTGATGCTGGCGCTCTGGGTGGTGGGGATGGCTGAGGTCTGATTGACGAAGTCGGCGTGAGTGTCGTTGGCGGCGGTAGGGCGGAGGTCGGGAAGTGCGTGCAGAGCCGGGACTCCACCGGAGAGCGTGACGGCGGGTTCCAATTGCACGTTCGGGGAGGTGAATGTATCGTAGCCGTTGAAGCCCTGAGTGCCGAATTGCACGGAGTAGACCGGAACGGGTGAGTAGGAACGGCTGTAGCCGAGGCGGAGGGTGCGCGAGGTGTTGCCACCCGGGCTCCAGGCGAGGCTGGCGCTGGGATCGAGGCGGGTGATGGTGGGTTGGAAGGCGCGGCCGGTTCCATTCTGACCGGCGAAGGTGAGCGCGCCGGGCAGACCGTTGGCGGGGTTGATGAGGCTGGGATCGACGGTGGATTGACGATCAAACTTTTCCGTTCGCGGATTGAAGACCTGGAGCGTTCCCGCGATGGCCACGGTGAGGCCGGGCCGGATGTCGTACTGATCGCGTCCGGAAAAAAGCAAGCGATGCTTTCGAAAATAGGATGGCGAGGGGACGAGACTGACCTGTGCACTATCGGCAGCGCCGAGCACGAAGCTGGCAAAGGCGAGGCCAGTGTTGTTGATGCCGGGCAGGCTGGTGATGCTGGGGGAGAAAGTGAACGCGCCGCCTGGGTACGTGGGAACGAAGGTGTTCACCTGACTCTGGGCGAACTGTGCGGTGGCGCGAAGGTTGTGTTTGTGAATACGGGTGGCGAAGGCGTCGGTATAAATGAAGTTATTGCGAGTATTTTTCGAGGTGGGGTTGGCATTGCCCATGGGCAGGTAAGCGCCAAGGGAGAAGACGGGGAAGACGTCGCTTCCGGCGCCGGTGACGCCGACTTGGGAGGCGAAATCGGACTGGCCTGAGGCATCCTGCGAACCGTCCGTCTGGGCATCGACGGTGAGTGTGTTGACGGACTGCGCGGAGAGGGTGAAGACGTAGTCCAGCGAGGCGCGGCGGCTTTGAAATGTGCGGTCGGGACTGCTGGAGTCGGCGACGGTGTCGAAGTATTTGGCGGCGCCGGCGAAGCCGTTGCTGATGGAGAGATTGAAGTTGAAGCGATGGCGGTCGAGCAGTGTGTGATCGACGCGGGCGATGACACCGTTGGCGGTGTTGGGCTGCGGCGATACGACGAAATAGTTGTTTTGAAAAAACGGACCGACGTTGGTGTTCGGCGTGGGGTAATACGCGAGCGCTCTTTGCGCTACTGGGTCGAGGCGGTTCTGGGGGATGACGTTGTTGGGGAATGGGTCGCGAAAATATTGGAGGTTCTCAGTGCTGACGGCCTGTGTCGGGTCAAAGCCAGGATTGAGGCGCGTGCTGGCTGGGTCGTAGATGGGCAGAGGCGCGCCGGCGAGATCCACTACGTGAGAAAAGTCGCCGCTGCGTTCCGGGACCGTGGGGAGGGTACGAAGCGTGGACCGGCCGATGTGCTCACGAACACCTTCATAGGAGATGGAAAAGAATGTGCGCCGGTTGCTTTGATAGAGCTTTGGGATGATCACCGGGCCGGTGAGGTTGAAGCCGAACTGGTTGCGGCGAAGGAGGCTCTTGCCGGCGCCGCTTTGGCTGACTTCGTGAGGCACGGCGTCGAGGAAGTCGTTACGGAAGTTGTGGAAGAGGCGGCCGTTAAAGCGAGGCTTGGGGCTGTTCTTTGCTTTGCGGGGACCGTCGGCGCGGAGGCCCAGGTTGCGGGTCTCGATTTTGAACTCCTCGACGGCCTGCTGCATGCGTGTATTGGCAGGGGCCTGCTCATCGGCGGCCACGACGGGCGTAGCTAGGGCGAGAAGGCAAAACAGGGGGAGGAAGAACCGCATCCACTTTTAGTGTACCGGACGCGACTGGGGAGTCGCTTTTCGCTACGCTGGAACCGTGAAGCTGAATGAACTGGCGGCGGCGATCGGGTGCCTGGTGGCGGGCGACGGGGACGTGGAGATCAGCGGGGTGGCGGGGATGGAGCAAGCCGCGCCCGGGCAGTTGACCTTCCTCGCGAACCCGAAATATGCCCACAAAGTGAAGAGTACAAGGGCTTCGGCGATTCTGGTCTCGGAGGCGCTGCGGGACCTGCCCATCGTGAGCGTGGTTTCGAGCAACCCCTATCTGGATTTCGCCCGCGCCCTGGAATTGTTTTACCAGGCGCCACGTCCGGCGGCGGGCGTGCATCCCACGGCTAGCGTTGCGGCCAGCGCAGTGATCGGCGAAGGGGCTTCGGTGGGACCCTATGCGGTTGTCGGGGAACGGGTGACGATTGGCCGGAATGCCGTGCTGCATCCGCATGTCGTCATTTATGAAGGCGCGCAGATTGGCGATGATTTCCTGGCGCATTCGGGGGCAGTGGTGCGGGAGTTCTGCCGTATCGGGAACCGCGTGATTTTGCAGAACGGGGTGGTGATTGGGGGCGACGGGTTCGGATTCGCCAAACGTCGGGACGGGTCGCACTATAAGATTCCGCAGTCAGGACCGACGGTGATTGAGGACGATGTTGAGATTCAAACGCTGACTTCGGTGGACCGGGCGACGGTGGGGGAGACGCGGGTGAAGCGTGGGGCGAAGATCGATAGCCTGGTGCAGATCGGTCATGCGTGTGTGGTGGGTGAGGACAATATCATCTGCTCGCAGACTGGTTTGGCGGGGAGCAGCGTGCTGGAGAAGAATGTCCTGCTGGCGGGGCAGGTGGGTATCTCGGGGCACCTGACGATTCACGAGAACTCGATTGTGTATGCGCAGAGCGGCGTGGGCGGAGATGTGAAGGCGGGCAGTGTGATATCGGGTTCGCCGGCGTTTGAGGCGCGTGAATGGCTGCGGGCGATCACGGGATTTCCGAAGCTGCCGGAGTTACTCAGGACAATGAGACAATTGGAGAAACGCGTTGCACAGCTCGAGGCAGATCTCGCGGCCAATGGCGCGTCCGGTGAGGCGACTAACGATGAGTGAGCAACCGCCGATTTACGGCCGACGCCCTGTTGCGTACAAGAACGATGAGTTCCTGGATTCGTCGGTAGCGCGGCCGGTGCGAATTCTGTCGGAATACCTGGAACCACTAGGTCACTTCCGCCGTGAAATGATTCGCGATACGATCGTGTTCTTCGGGTCGGCTCGGATTACAGAGGACGGTCCGATGGGCGTGTACTACCAGGGGGCGCGGGAGTTGGCAGGGCTGCTGACGAAGTGGTCGGATGCACTGCCCAATGCGGCGCAGCGGTTTGTGGTTTGCACGGGTGGCGGGCCGGGCATCATGGAAGCGGCCAACCGTGGCGCTCACGAGGCAGGCGGTAAGACCATCGGGTTGAATATCGGGCTGCCGTTTGAGCAGTTGCCGAACCCTTATATCACGCCGGAATTGTCGTTCGAATTCCACTATTTCTTCATGCGCAAGTTCTGGTTCGCGTACATGGCCAAGGCGCTGGTGGTGTTTCCAGGCGGATTTGGCACGCTGGACGAGATGGCGGAGATCCTGACCTTGGTGCAGACGGAGAAGCTTGAGAAAAAAATGTTGGTCCTGCTGTATGGCAGTGCGTATTGGAAAGAAGTGATCAACTTCGATGCGCTGGTAAAGCACGGTATGATCAGTCCTTCCGATTTGGATCTGTTTCAATATGTGGACGATCCGGATACGGCATTCGGCCAACTGCGCGACTGGCTAACCGCAGAGTACCTGCAGCCGGAAAAAATGGAGCCACGGCCGGTGGAAACCCCGGCGATCGCCAAATCGAGGGTATAGTTTCACCCGGCCTGGATGGCCCTACATGATCGTTGACTGGAGACAAATTGTAAAGAGCGTGGGTGGAGTGGAGAAGGCCTTTTTCTCCTTGCTCGGCATATGGGGAGCGCTGTCGCTATCGGGTTTGACCGGCGTTGTAGTGAATCTGGTCTTTGTGGCGATGGTGGTCACCGGCGCGTGGTCTGGACTGCGGCTGATCGCGCGTGGCATCAGACAAGCAATCTGGCAACTGCGCAACCGGTTGTATGTCACTTACATCTTTATTGCGTTTGTCCCCATCCTGCTAATCCTTGTTCTGACGCAGTTGGGCGCATCCTTTCTGGCGCAGCAAATCGGCGTGTATCTGGTGAATTCAGAGCTGGAGCGGCGCCTTTCGTCTATCGAAGGACCGTCGAACGGGATTCTGCGTGCCCCGGCGCAAGCGCGCGCGGAAGTCGTGCGACGCACGGGGTTTATTTTGCGCGACCGTTTCCCCGGGCTGCAGATTCTGGTTCGGGATGGCGCGGCGGAGTACCGGTATCCAGAGGAGTCAGTGCTTGAGGCACCGCCGGCGGGATGGGCAGATGCACGCGGGTTGGTTGTAAAGGACGGCCATTTCCACGCCTGGTCGCACAAGCGGCAGAGCGATTTGGAAGTAGTGATTCTGGCGCCCGTGACTCGGGCGTTTCTAATGAATCTGGTGCCTGACCTTGGCAGTATCGACCTGGTGTGGTTTCCCGATCCGTATGCCGATCCGAAAACGCCCGCGCCGCGGGCGGAACCACTGGACGCGGTGGAGGGCGAGCAACCCGTGGAACGGCGTACCGCGGCACCGCCGCCGGTAAACCGGTTGGATCAAAGGGTACTGTGGGCGACACCGGTGCCGACCGCGTTGTGGGAGTCGCCGGGATCGTCGGCGAACTACTTACTATCGGTGCGAACCAGAGTGTCCACCATTCTGGGCATCGTGTTCAAGAAACAGAGTGACGAGCAACCGCAGGGACTGTTGCTGTTGTTGTACCTATTTATTGGACTCTTTGTGGTGGTAGAACTGGTTTCTCTGATCATCGGCGTTTCCCTCACGCGGACGATTACGACGGCGGTGCAGGCGCTCTACGACGGAACAATCCGGGTGAAAGAGGGCGACCTGGCGCACCGTATACCGGTGCAGGGCGGGGACCAGTTGGCGGACCTGGCGGTGTCGTTCAATACGATGACGGAGAATCTGCAGCGGCTGGTGGTTGTAGAGAAAGAACGCGAACGGCTGCATGCGGAGTTGGAGATTGCGCGCGAGGTACAGGACGCGCTCTATCCGCGGATGGTGCCGAAGATCAAAACGCTGACGATGACGGCGGGTTGTGCCGCGGCGCGGACCGTATCGGGCGATTACTACGATTACCAGACGATTGGCGAAGGACGTGTGGCTATCGCGGTGGGCGACGTGGCGGGAAAGGGAATCTCGGCGGCGCTGTTGATGGCCACGGTGCAATCGTCTTTCCGCACGCAGATCCGGGCGTGTGTGGAATCGGCAGCGGCAGCCGCGGGAGGGCGCGACGGGGGAGTGGCCACTATCGCGCCGGTTTCTACCTGCGCCCTGGTAAGTCAGTTGAACCAGCAGCTTTTCGACTACACGGCGCCCGAGAAGTACGCCACCTTCTACTATGCGGTGTACGACGATGTTACCGGTGTGTTGACTTACACCAATGCAGGACATTTACCTCCGATGTTGATTCGCGATGGTGAAGTTACCGAGCTGGATATCAACGGCATGGTGGTGGGAGCGTTTCCATTTGCGCGGTATGGCGAGAGCACTCTGCAGATGGAACCAGGCGATTTGCTGGTTTGCTTCACAGATGGTGTAACGGAGCCGGAAAACGAGTACGGCGAGATGTTCGGTGAAGCGCGCCTGGCGCAAATGGTTGTGAAGAATGTGCAGCGCACGGAGCAAGAGATTATCAACGCAGTAGTGGAAGCGGTGCGTGAGTGGACGGGAACTCCGGAGCTTCAGGACGACATGACGCTTCTGCTGGCGCGGAGGCTGTAAATGCTCGAGCAAGTGCGCAAGCGAGTGTTCTACATGGCCGCCGGGCTCGTGTTGACACTGGCGGCGGGCACGGCGGGTTTCATGATTGTGGAGAGTTATCCGTGGTTCGACGCTCTGTACATGGCGCTGATCACAATGACGACGGTAGGGTATACCGAGGTCCACGCGCTGTCGCGGGCGGGGCGGATTTTCAATACAGCCTACATTCTGGTGGGCGTGAGTATGATGTTTGTCGCCATTGGAGTGATGACGACAACGATCATCGAACTGCAGTTAGGGAACTACTTCGGAAAGCGGCGGATCAGGCGGATGATCGACAAACTTGATAACCACTACATCATTTGCGGTTTTGGCCGTGTAGGGCGCGGTGCGGCGGTGGAACTCCAACACGCCGGTGTGCAGTTCGTGATTGTGGACCGCAGTGAGGACAAAGTCGAGCGAGCCATTCGGATGGGTATGCTGGCTGTGAACGCCGATTCGACACGGGACGAGACGCTGCGCGATGTCAACATTGGCGGCGCCCGCGGCGTGATTGCGGCCCTGGCAACCGATGCGGATAACTTGTTTCTGACTTTATCGGCGAAGAGTTTGAATCCTCTGGTGCTGGTGTCTGCGCGCGTGGCGGAAGAGGAGAATGAAAAGAAGCTGCGCCGCGCCGGTGCCGATGCGGTGTTTGCTCCGTATACGATTACCGGTGTGCGGCTGGCGCAGACGCTGCTGCGGCCGCACGTGACGCAGTTCCTGGATTTCACCACGACCAACCTCGGCGTGGAAGTGGGCATTGAAGAAGTCCAGATCGCGGCCAATAGCGAGTTCGTTTCGAAGAGCCTGCGCGAACTGGCGTTGCGGCGGGATCTCGGCGTGGTGGTGCTTGCCATCCGGCGGGAAGGTGGAGAGATGATTTTTAATCCGACGGCGGAGGCTGAGATCAACGCGGGCGACTATCTGATTGTGATGGGCCAGGCGGATTCATTGAGAAAGCTGGAGAAGCTGGTGACGGAGGTGCGCGTATGAAGGTGTTGACCGCGGAAGAGATGCGCGAAGTTGACCGCCGCACGATTGAGGCGGGCATTCCGGGGCTTTTGCTGATGGAGAACGCCGCGCACCGGGTAGTGGAGTTTCTGCAGGAGCGGTTTGCGCCCCTGCCTTCCCA